>JBEGQV010000144.1:0-22013 GCA_041180785.1 Bacteroidota bacterium
AGCTTAGCCTACACAAATTCTGATTCTCGTTCAGTAAATGATGGTGGCTCAATTGCTCAATCACAATGGAGAGATCGTGTGGTTTCAGGAGATCCAAATGCAAATGTATTAGGTTATTCTTCGTATTTACAAACACACCGTATCAATGCATATGGTTCTTATAAATTGAATTATTTGAATGAGAAGGCAAGTACAACTTTCGGTTTCACTTATTCAGTTGCTCCAGCAGGTAGATACTCATATGTGTATTCAGGTGATATGAATGGTGATAACCAAACTTCAAACGATTTGATGTACATCCCACGTGGACAAAGTGAAATCATTTTGAAAGATTTAACGGGTTATACAGCTGATCAACAATGGCAAGATTTAGACAAATTTATTTCTCAAGATCCATATTTGAGCTCAAGAAGAGGTCAGTATGCTGAAAGAAATGGTGCAGAATTACCTTGGCAAGCAAACTTTGACTTTAAGATCATTCAAGATTTTTATGTAAAAGTTGGTGGGAAGAAAAATACAATCCAGTTAACATTAGACGTATTCAACTTCGGTAACTACGTTTCTTCTAACTGGGGATTAGGACAATCTGCAATCAAAACTGCGGTGTTGAACTATGTGAACAACGACGCTCAAGGTCGTCCGGTATTCCAATTCCCATTCCGTACTGGTACTACTCCATTAACAGAGACTTTCCAGAGAAATCTTGGTTTAGGCTCTAGATGGCAAGCACAATTCGGTCTTCGTTATATCTTTAACTAAGATTGAAAACAACAAAAGAAAAGGCTTCGAGAAATCGAAGCCTTTTTTGTTAAAATCATAATTCATCCCTCATCCCTCATAACTCCCTTATCCAATCCCTAATCAATTCCACCCCTTCTTTGTGAACCATGGTTCGTCCTATTTCAGGCATCATAATGCCTGGGTCTTTGGAATTCATTCGAAAATATAATATACTTTCATTTGGTTTACCGGGAACAATATCAAATTTTAAATTTCCAGAACCTCTACCAGCTGCAACTGGACTTTTCATAAAACCATAGGTGCCGATATTTAAATTGTTCCATCGTAGGTTAAGTCCACTGTTTTTAGCGGGTCCATCTGGGTTATGGCAATGTGCACAATTGATATCCAAATAGGCCTTTGCTCGATCTGCAAGGGCTTGGTTTTTGTCTAGGTAATCAACCAATTTAGGGGCATGGATAAATTGATCTTCAGACATTTCTAGAAATCCTCTTTCTTTTAGTTCTAAGAGCTGATTTTTTGATTGTTGATGATCATAGCTGTATGGTTTGTTTAGTTGCCTTACAGAAGGACCAATGGGACTCATTGTGCCATTCACTTCGTGACATCCCTTACACTGGTTTATATTCGGAACCTCATAGGTAAAATCAATTAATTGATTTTTTTTGTTTTTAAATCGTACAGGGATAGATCCTCCTGTAATTTCTAATGTAGCATCTGTTTGTTCTAGATTCCAAATGTATGGATAAGCCTTCCAGCCAGCGCTTTCATGAATAAGTAATCGGGTTTCAATAATTCTTCTGCCTAATTCTGGGTTAGATTCGCTGATTGGATAAAAAAAGTTCTTGATTAAAATAGTCCCTTCAGGAAATTCTAAAACCTTGTTTGCATTATAGGACACCTGTTTTCCTTTTGGGATCCACAAAAATCGTGACTTGGATGCATAATCTGAAAAAAGTGGACTATTTAAATCGTATGGAATAATATCTTCCCTTGGCGATAAATTTTTTAGATCTCCAACAAAAAAATGATACTCAGAAAGTTTTTCAGGAATAGCAGGTTTGGAATGAATGAAAAATAAGGAAATAATACCCAAAATCACACTATTCACTTTGCTCACGTTGCTCACTTTTTCCACTGGCTCACTTTTTTATCATTGACAAAATCACAATCGTACGGACTCACATCCCAACTTTTGTTTTTAAAGTTATGTTCAGCATCTATATTCATGAAGGATTGGTTGGTATTGTTTCGGATGCAAATTTTAAATTCTGGGAACAATTCCCCAGAGGAATTGATTTTTTTTGCATCAAGAATTCCATCATAGATAATCATGGGTGGTGTTTTGCCAACTTTTAAAACAAATCGATACAATTTACCAAAACGCCCCTTCGCAGGAACGCGTGTTTGCTTTCGTTCAAAATAATTATCATGAATGGATATACCTGCTGGATAGGGGTCATACGCTTTATCTTTAATGGGAATTTCAGTCATGTAATAACTGATAATACCAGCCCCTATGGTCTTATGATTTATTATTTTGTTGTTAAATACCTCAACATTGTTAGTGGCTAATATCAATACGCCCGTACCTTGTGGAACATTGCCAACAATATTTCCTTTAGGCGCAAAATTTGGGAGGTTATTTTCTTGAATTAAATTATCATGAACCAATACATGTCCACCTTTTTTTTGAACTAAATCGGGCAAATCAAATACCAAGATACCTCCCGTATTACCTATAGCTTGGTTGTTATAAACTTCGGCAAATAAGGAATTTTCAATCTCTATTCCTGCTACATTTTGAAAGGCTTTTGAATTTCTTACTTGAATGTTTTTGGATTGTCCAACGTAGATTCCTGCATCTGATGCTCCAATGGCAATACAACTATCTATCAGAACATTTTCACACATGACAGGGTAGAGGGCATAACTTCCATTAGTCGATTTAGGACCATCAGTCCACTCTGCCTTGATTTTTCGAAAGGTTATTCCTTTCACTTCCATGGTTTTAATCAAATCTCCCTTTGCATTTTGAACGGTTAAATTTTCCAAGATGATATTTTCACAATTCGTTATTTTGATTCCCTCTGCTCCAGATGTTTGATTTGCAAAATTTAAAATAGTACGATCAATGCCCTTGCCTCGTATGATGATATTTTTTTTGCCATCTAGCGGTAAGGTTTTTTGTAAATTAATCGTTCCTTCTTCTAATTGAATGAGGCTATTATTTTCGGCTAATAGAAATTGAGATAGTAGTTTTTTTTCAACATTTGTTTGAGCAGCAAGTGAAAAACTTGTTAAAAAAAGAATAATTTTCGAAAAAGGTAAAATATTGATTTTCATTACAATAGGCTTGTTGTAACTCGAATCTATTGATAAAAATGATCATTTCATAAAAATTCATCGATAAATTCAATAAGTTGGTAAATTTTAGATGTCCAAATTTTGGTTTGGTTTTTTCTTTACATTTGATAAACCTAAACACTAATCAAATGGATCATTATATACAGCAATTGTTGGCAGACCTTAATGCTGCCCGTAAAAGTGGCAAACAATTAAATAAAGAATCATTTATTTCTTTAGAGGAATCAATAGATGAAATTGAAGCATATTTTGGCAACCCTCGAAGTCAATTTATTTATGAAATAATCGGACTTTCACAGGAATGGTTCCCCCCAATTGAAAAATTGAATAAACCGCAAATGCAAAAAATAAATGCAGGCTTTGAAAAATGTTTGCAATCTTGGAACATCATCGTTGATCTTCCTAAATCTTTTCCAGTTGAGCGAAAATATCAATTACTTGTAAATTCCTTAAATCGCAAAGTAATGATGATGCGGTTTGGCTATTTTCACTTAGAATTTTGTGATCCGGGCTTAGACGATTGTCCTTTAGGTCCATCCCACTGCTCTTGCCAACATTATTTTAATGATTTACATTACTATAATGATTTAGAAGATGAAGAAGAATGGACCTGAATAGGTTAGTTTTGTGGACGTTGACCAAATCCGCCTCCGCCTTGGCGCATTCTTGCCTGCATTTCTTTGTACTTTTCGATTTGCTCTGGTGTTAGAATGCTGCTAAGGTTTTCCATCATCGCTTGTCCATTTTTTTGCATGGCCTCACGCATTTGATCCATGCCTAATCCAGATTGACGCATCTCCATCATTTTTTCCACATTGGTTTGAATCAATGGCCAAATCTTTTTCGCTTGATCTTTGGATAGCTTTAATTCACTCTCCATTCGATCCATTTGGCGTTGTGCCATAGCTTCTGGATTGAAATCTTGCGCATTTGTTGCAAAATTTACTGCTAACAAAGTAGCAACTACATAAAAGGTTTTTTTTAGGGTTTTCATGTTATTTATTGGTTTGGGAAAATTGTATTTAAAATTTTATTAAACACCTCTGTCGACTCAATTTCTTTCTTTTCTTCTTTGGATGAAACAAATATCGGATAATATTGCTTATCGACAAAAGGACTTCCGTGTGATCCTTTAATTAAATGAGCATCAAGCGGAATAACATTCATTAAATACCTGAATCCACTTAATTTACGTGCTAATTTGTAAGCAGCTTTAAGTTTAATAAATGGATTTTTAGGGTCCATAAACATTTCTACCGGATCATATCCGGGTTTTCGGTGAATATCTACCAATCGGGCAAAATCTGGTGCTTTTGCATCATCCAACCAATAATAATAAGTAAACCAAGCATGATCTTCAGCAATTAATACCAAATCACCTGATCGTTTATGTTGGATGTGATAATCTTCCTGTTCTTTCTTGTCTAAAACTAATTTAATACCAGAAAGAGTTGATAATTCTTGTTTTATTTGTTCAATCTTTGATTGATCTTGAATATAAATGTGAGCAATTTGATGATCTGAGGCTGAAAATGCCATAGATGCACCTGCATCTAATAATTCCAATCCCCTCTCTTCTCGAATAGCAAGGTAACCTTTTTCTCTTAAAAATCGGTTGATATGGATCGGCTGATGTACCGGATTAATGCCATATTCCGATAATAAAATGATTTCTGCTCCTACGGATTCAAAATGCAAGACCAATTGTTTTACAACCTGGTCAATTTCTCCCAACTCCTTTTGAATTTTAGAAAAATCGTTTCCAAATTTTTGTAAACAATAATCTAAATGAGGGAGGTAAATGAGATTTAAGGTTGGATTGTATTTCTGATCGACATAGATGGAAGCATCTGCAATCCATTTGGTGGATTTTATGTTGGCATTGGGTCCCCAAAAATTAAATAAGGGAAAGGTGCCCAATTCACTTTGTAATTCATCTCTTAAACTTGCAGGATGAGAATAACAATCCGGTGCCTTCACGCCGTCGGCATGGTATTGTGGACGAGGTGTGACGGAATAATCGGCGCTCGAATACATGTTGTACCACCAAAACATTTTGGCACAGGTAAAAGAAGCATCTTTTTTTTTCGCAACTTCCCAGATTTTTTCTGCCTCAACTAAGTGATTTGATTGTTTCCAAAATTTAACTTCAGCATCCGAATGATCATACCAACCATTACCAACGATACCATGCTTTTCAGGATACTTACCCGTTAAATACGTGCTTTGAGAAGTGGTTGTGACAGCAGGTAAAACAGGTTTTATATTTTGAAAATGATGTTTATTGATAAATTCAGCAATAAATGGAGTGAATTCTCCAATCACACTTTCACTTAATCCTACAATATCAATAACAGCAACTTTTTTCATTTTAATGGATTTGTTTGAGCACCCATTCCATTTCACGTGCAATGGATTCTTCTATTGGTTTTTGGAAATCTTTCGGCAATACTCCCCAGGTATAGGTTTCAATTTCTAATTGTTGAGTTACCCGATGCAATTTTTGATAGGCTAAACTTTTAACAATTTCCGCCTGCGTGGAACCAATGTTTTCATAATTTTCTAGGAAAATTGGTACATGAAAATGTACTCGAGCTTCTTGGAAGCTCGAATTTAATTGTTCAAAAGCAATGTCTAAATCATCAAAAGCTACTATATTGTTCGCTTGGTTGAGTGCCCTAACTTGGTGCAAATAAATAGGTTCTCTGTATTTTTTAAGGGTTTCAACCTTTTCGGCAAAACTACTTGAAAGGTCAACTTTTAAGGCAGAACTAATTTGAATTTTCCCAATACCAATTCTTTTAGAAGTCAATTCAAGTAAAGATGCTTCAATCGCATCAAAGCTGACCCCATAATGACACACATCAAAACAAATCTGCACATGTTCTCTCAAAATGGATTCAATTTCTGCGTGCTGATTGATTAACTCATTTTCGTACCAATTGACAAATTCCTGGTGATTTCCCAAAAGTCCATCTGGTTCTGGTTCAATGTCTACGTGGATTGATTTGCCAGTTTTTAATTTTAAATCGTTTAAAAATAAGGCTAATGCTACCATATTGGCAGTAGATGAACGAAATGCCTCCGGCATTTCTGCTGTCGACCACCAAAATTTATAGGATAAAGGTGAAGTTGAAATTCCCGCAGTGGATAAAGAATCTGGTAATATTTGTACCAAAATTTCAGCTAATCGCTTCGTATAGGCAAGGCGATCATCCGTTGTCCAATCCGGACGATGAACTTCATCTTTCACTCTTGAATGATGAAAACCACCGTAAGGAAATCCATTCAGCGTATATACAAAAATATCTTCTTTTTGAAGCCAGTTTTTTAACGCTTGTATTTTCTCAGGATGATTGATTAAATCCAAAGATGCTTTATTAGCAATGCGTAATCCAAGTCCAAAGGAATCGTTCGGGCAAACCCATGCCTTTACAAGTGGGACACATTTTTGTATTTCTGAAAAATGTTCTTCCCATTCCTCACCTGGATGAATATTACTACAATAGCCTAAAATACCCGCTTTTGTGATCATTCTGATAATTCTTTTAAAAGATCAACTGCTTTTTTCATTACCTCAAAATCAATTTCATGTACTTCAAATCCTTTTCCAATTTTTTCAAGTAAAGTGATTGTTAAATGACCACCTAAATGCTCTCTGAATTCATTTAATCCATTGAAAAGGTTGATTTTGTCATTTTCAGCTAAGGCAGTATGAAAGGTTGCAAATCCTAAATCTTGAAACAAATACACTACATCTACTGCTTCTTGATGGGTAATGTGGCCCATTAATGCAGAATAAAGGGTGTCTAGACAAATACCAATCGCAACTGCCTCTCCATGTCGTATCTGGAAATCACTTAAATATTCCAATTTATGTGCAGCCCAATGGCCAAAATCTAAGGGACGCGCAGAACCTGTTTCAAAAGGGTCACCACTCGCAATATGTTGCATATGCAGTGAAGCACATCGGTAAATTTGTTCTACCATGCTATCTTTTTCTGCATTGACTAATGCTTCAGCATGTTCAACAATCCAATGATAAAAAGTCACATCTTTAATTAATGCGACTTTAATAGCCTCTGCTAAACCACCTCTAAGATCTCGTGGATCTAAACTAGCTAAAAATTGAAAATCATTAAAAACAGCTACTGGTGGGGCAAATGTGCCTAAAAAATTCTTTTTTCCCAGATAATTAATGCTATTTTTTACACCTACACCTGAATCGTTTTGAGAAAGGACTGTTGTGGGAATTCGTATTAATTTAACCCCACGATGGGAAATTGCTGCCGCATAGCCAACCATATCTAAAAAAGCTCCTCCTCCTATGCAGGCCACAAAGGAATGACGATCAATACCGTGTTCATTGATTGCGCGTATTACCTCTTCGTAATAACGTGGATCATTTTTACATGGCTCTCCTCCGGTTAAAACGAGTATTTCGGGCATTAATTCGGCAAAATGTTCCCCCGAAAAGTATTCAACAAGTTGAGTGGTTAATTTGTGGTGCGACTTGGTGACTAGTTCATCAATCACAAACAAGACTTTCTTTTTGTAATCTGCTGACCCAAATCCTTTAATAAATTCTTTAAAAATCGAATTTCCTTTTCCAAACAAATTTTCGGTAAAAAATACCTCATATCTGTAAGGGACAGAAAATTCTTGTATAATCGACTGTTGTTTCATGCTTACGTTACGGCAAATTGCTTAGCCAAAAATTTGGATAAAAATAAAAGGCTAAAGACAAAAATAGCAATAAACCATTGTTCTCCTATACTTGTCCATCCTGCATTCATCACAATAAGCGACAAAACACCAGATTTTACTGCCATGCCAATGTTTGGGCCAATGGGATTTTGATAGGCTTTACGTAGGGGAGGATAGATCAAATAAGCATGTATCAACACAAATGGCAAGGTATAAAATACATGATCATGTTGAATTGAATAATGAATTTGTCCTGCCTGAATGAATAAATAAAGTCCAAATGCAACAAGCATCGGCCATTTTTTGCTGCCATTTACTTCGCCTTTACTAATCAAAGTAATGGCGCCGATATAGCATAAGGGAAGTAACATCAGATGGGAATATTCTTTGAAATTATTTTCAAGAACACTCATTCCTAGGCCTAAATTTAAAGAGCGACACAATCCCATAATAATAGGTCCAAAAACTAAATAATTTTTTGCATAGGCATCATAGAGTAAAATACATGCAACCAATATGCTTGCAAGTATGCCTGAAAAATTACTATGTACAAATGCCAATCCGACCCCAAACGTAAATAAAATAATCCCACCCCAAATAGCAGTTGATACGTTCAATCTGCCGGAAGGCAAGGCCCTTTCAGGCCTTTCTATTTTGTCTACCTCTACATCAAATACATCATTCATCACCACTCCTCCAGCATATAATAACATGCTGCTACCACCTAATAAAATCATTGGACTTATTTCTGTTTGTTGAAATCCAAAGAAAAAACCAACAATTGACATGCCTGCGAAGATATCACTTAGGGCCGTAACAACATTTGCCGGTCTGGTTAGCTCAAGAAATGCTCTAAATTTACTCATTAACGAATGAATATCGAAGATTTATCAACTCGTGGAGATTGTCCTCCTCTTAACACGGTATTTCCATTGAATTTTTGAGATTGATCCACTGTTAAACCATTCAAATAATCCGCCTCATTGATTTGTCCACTTTGTGCAAAAGCCTTGAAGGCATTTTGGTAGGTCACTTTGAAAATATCTTCCTCTGAAACACCATGAATTTTCATGAGTGCTGCTGTTTTAGGAATAGCCATTGGATCGGAAATTCCCCAATCTGCAGCAGAATTGACCATGATACGTTCGGATCCATATTGCTTAACAATTTCCACCATGCGCTCATTTCCCATTTTCGTAAATGGATAAATTGTAAAGGCTGCATAAAATCCTTGATCTAATACAGATTTAACTGTTTCTTCATTATTGTGATCAATGATCACCATTTGTGGATCGATGTTATGCTCCAAAGCAATGGCCATGCTGCGCTCGGTACCTTTTTTCTTATCTCTGTGAGGAGTATGTACTTGGACAGGTAATTCAAATTCTTTTGCCAGTTCAATTTGGGCCCGGTAATATTTTTCTTCTAAAGCTGTTTGGTCGTCAAATCCAATTTCACCCACACCAACGACACCTTCTTTTTGAAGATATAAGGGTAAAATCTCCATGACTTCCTCCGCCAAGGCTTCATTGTTTGCCTCTCTGGAATTTAAGCCAATGGTACAATAGTGCTTGATGCCAAATTGAGAAGATCGAAAACGTTCCCAACCAACCAAACTGGAAAAGTAATCCTTGAAGGAAGCCAAACCTGTTCGGGGTTGTCCTAACCAAAAGGCTGGTTCAATAATCGCCACAATTCCGGCATCCGCTAGTGCTTCATAATCGTCAGTTGTACGGGAAGTCATGTGAATATGTGGGTCAAAGAATTTCATTCCTTGTATGTAATCCCGATAATTAAGGGGCGTATGATCTTGTGTGCTTTCTGCACCACTCGCTTCAAAATGAGAAGGATTTTTATGATTCTGACACATAATTTTATTTTCCTGTATAAATAGGTTCGTTATTTTCTAGTGTCGACCAAGAAAAGGTCGAGAATTTTTTTATTAAATCTACATATCTTGTTTTTAGGTCTTTTAATAAATCATTTGATGATTCATTAAGTACTAAACAAGCGGCTAATTGATCTCTTTCATCGGCCGATTGGATTAAATTGGCCAAATCTTTGCTAATAGCCTCATTGATGAAAGGGACTACCAATCGCCAAACTTGCGAAGGAACTCTTCTGCCTGCTGCCCAACGTTCATGTGCAAAGTCAGATAATGTTTCAGCTAATTTTTGATTTCTTCTTTCATCCAACCCAACAATCAAATGAATGGGTTTATCGTTAAAAATGCATTTTAAGATTAATTGATTCCATGCTGCTTCTTCAAAAAACCGATATGGATAGGGGTTGTAAAAGGCAATGGCGTCAAAAATGTTTCCTACATTAGATCTCACAGCCTCCTTAGCGCGCGCTAAAAGTAGGTAGGGTTCTTTTGAAACAAGTAAAAATTGATACAGGGCCACCGCTTCATTCACTTCTGCCGTATCAAATAAATCATTGATCCATTTCAAATAATCCTCAGATGTTGGAGCATTCTCCGACATCAGTCGTAATAAATAGGCTCTAGCCATTGAATCTTTTGTCGTACTTTCTAATTGCCAGGACGGGTCAAATGTTTGCCAAAAGGTTTTTGATGAAATGGTTGATTTTTCGATTTTTCGATTTGTCAATACGAAGGCAAGTGCTAAGTCCTTTAAACTTGCATCTTTTTTACTTTCAAGCCAAGTGAATTCTTGTGCATTGAATGAATCTTTTAAATAGGTTAAAATATCGGCAGATTTCATTGATTTTAATCAAACTACATATACGAAAATAATCAAAAATGCTTAATTTTTTACATAAAAAATGTAAAATGATTAAAATCACATTTTTGTAAATTAATCTAAAATTATTGATTAACTTCACTATGTTTAGCGAACTACAAGTTACCTCTAATTTTATCCTATGAAAAAATTCACTTTTACCTCCGTTCTATTATTATTTCAATGTTTTATATCATTTGTTTCCTTTGCACAATTTTCACTTAAAGATGTAAAGTCTTATGCTTTTCCAAGTGAATTAGTGGTTTCACCCAAAGGTGATCAAATTGCACTTGCGATGAATGAGGAAGGGGTTAGAAATATTTATGTGGGAGAAGCGCCTACCTATAAACTTCGTAAACTAACGAATTTTCAAGTTGATAATGGTCAAGAAATTTCTTCCATTTCCATCAGTTCAAATGGGAAATGGGTAGTTTTTGTGTTAGGTGGGGAGCATGGAGGTAATTGGGATAACAGTAAACCAGTCAATACAAATTCTTCACAATTACCCTTGAAAGTGCGTGTCTGTCAAATTTCATTTGATGGTGGCCCAATTAAATACATTTCAGAGGGCGACTATCCAACAATCTCTTCGGCAGGTGAGGTAGTGGCATTTTTAAAAGATGATCAACCTTGGGTGTGTCATTTAGATTCAATGAAAGAGGATGATTTTTTAGAAATTCCGCGTCAATTGGTTCAAACAAGAGGAAAAGTATCCGATCTTCAATGGTCTCCAGTGAATAATCAAATCGCTTTTACAGTTGATCGTGGGAATTATTCTTTTATAGGGTATACACAAGTAGGGAAAGAATTAGAATCAGAAACTGTAAAATGGGTTTCTCCTGGTTTTTACAATGATGTTAGTCCTAGATGGTCTCCCAATGGCAATCAAATTGCATTTGTTCGTACGCCTTCAAATGGTGGTGAGACAGATTCACTGTCAATTCGGAAACCTACGTTTTGGTCTATTCAGGTGAGTGATTTAAGCGGAAAAGGCTCAAAATTGGTCTGGGAATCTCCTAAAAATAATCGGGGAACTTTGCCTCCTACTGATGGTCATGCCAATTTAATGTTTTCAAGCAACGAAATCATCAATTTCACCAGCTACCAAGACGGCTGGCCACATTTGTATTCCGTTTCTAGCAAAGGCGGAAAAGCAACTTGTCTGACTCCTGGAAACTTTATGATTGAACATCTTTCTTTAAATAAGAATCTAAAACAAATCACCTTTGATGGAAATTTTGGAAGCGATCCTTTGGACTTTCACCGTCGACACCTTGGCGTGGTTTCAATTGATAAAGCTGATATGAAAATACTCACTTCAGGTGAAGGAAATGAATGGAAAGGAATGTTTGCTGCTGGTGCAGATGATTTGTTCTATTTAGGTGCAACAGCTCAAAAAGGACCTCAATTGTATCTTAAGAAGGTCAATCAATCATCGCAATCATTGTCTGGTAATTTATACCCAACAAAATTCCCTGAAAAACAATTATACACCCCGAAATCTGTCGAATTTAAATCCTTGGATGGCCTAACAATTTATGGGCAGGTTTTTGATAATGGAGATGGAAAATCAAATAAACCTGCAGTTGTTTTTGTACATGGTGGACCCTCTCGACAAATGTTATTGGGTTGGCATTATTCCGACTATTATGCAAATGCCTATGCTATGAACCAGTATCTTGCACAACAAGGTTTTGTTGTGTTGTCTGTTAACTATCGCTTAGGAATTGGGTACGGATTTGAATTTCAACATCCTTCAAATTTTTTGGCAGCACCAGAGTATTGGGATGTTAAAGCAGCAGGAGAGTGGTTAGCCAAACAGTCGAATGTGAATCCGAAAAAAATTGGTTTATGGGGCGGATCTTATGGTGGTTATTTAACAGCCATGGGCCTAGGAAAAGATTCAAAATTATTTACAGCGGGGGTCGATATTCATGGGGTGCACGATTGGTTAATGTATCATCAAAATGAACTATTTGGAGCCACCAATAAACGCGCACCTGATGCTGATTGGGCAGCCAATCTGATCGCCAAAGGCTCTCCGATATCTTATGTGAATACATGGACTTCCCCCGTTTTATTTATCCATGGAGATGATGATCGCAATGTAGCTTTTCAACAATCCATTGACCTAATTAAGCGATTAGAAAAAAAGAAAGTCAAAATGGAAAGCATGGTCATTGTAGACGATAATCACCATTGGTCGAAACATGAAAATGCGATAACAGTCCTTGAAGCGACTGCGGAATTTTTGAAAAATCAATTAATGAAATAGAAATTGCTCAGGAATGAGTAATTTTGTCAAATGAATGCAGAACGTCCGATTACAGATTGGTTGCCTTTGACCAAAAAAGAGGTTGAAAAAAGAGGGTGGGAACAATTAGATGTTATTTTGATTTCCGGTGATGCCTATGTAGATCATCCTTCCTTTGGAACTGCTGTCATCGGTCGAATCATGGAAAGTGCCGGATTTAAAGTGGGCATTGTTGCCCAACCCAATTGGCAAGACGATTTACGCGATTTCAAAAAATTAGGTGCTCCCAAATACTTTTTTGGTGTAACAGCCGGTTGCATGGATTCCATGGTGAACCATTACACGGCCAATAAGCGACTTCGGTCTAATGATTCATATACACCAGGTGGAGAGGCAGGTTTTCGACCAGATTACGCCACCATCGTTTATTCCAATATTTTAAAAGAACTCTATCCGGATATCCCTGTCCTAATTGGTGGAATTGAGGCATCTTTGCGACGAGTGACCCACTATGATTACTGGTCTGACAAATTAATGCCATCTATTTTGGTGGATTCAAAAGCAGACATGTTGGTTTATGGAATGGGTGAACAGCCGCTACGAGAAATCATCAAAGGGTTAAAAGAGGGCAAGGGATTTAAAGATCTACAGGGGATAAAACAGATCGCGTATTTGCAAGATGCAAAAACGCAGCCTTCGGCATGGGAAGAAACAGAAACCGTTGAGCTTGCTAGTCATGAAGTATGTTTGGAAGATAAAATTAAATATGCTTCCAACTTTAAAATCGTAGAAGTAGAATCGAATAAATGGCAGGCCAATCGAATTTTACAAAAAATCGGGGATCAATTATTGGTCATTAATCCGCCATTTAAAACCATGACGGAAAAGGAAATGGATAAATCCTTTGATTTACCCTATACGCGACTTCCTCATCCGAAGTACAAAAAGCGTGGACCCATTCCAGCCTATGAAATGATTAAATTCTCTGTGAACATGCACCGAGGATGTTTCGGAGGCTGTAGCTTTTGTACTATTTCTGCTCACCAAGGTAAATTTATTGCTTCTAGAAGTGAAAAATCGATCTTGAAAGAAGTAGAAAAAATTACCTTGCAAGACGATTTTAAAGGCTATATTTCAGACCTTGGTGGACCCTCGGCAAATATGTACCGAATGAAGGGAAAAGATGAAGAAATTTGTGCCCGCTGTGTGAGCCCAAGTTGTATTCATCCTGTCATTTGTTCGAATTTAGATACCTCGCATAAACCATTAACGCAATTGTATCAAAAAGTTGATGCAATGCCTAAAATTAAAAAAGCATTTGTTGGATCGGGTGTGCGTTACGATTTATTGGTGGATGATTTTAATAAAAATAACCAGGATGGTAACCATGATGAATACATGGAACAATTAATTACTCGACACGTTTCGGGACGATTAAAAGTTGCTCCAGAACATACTTCTGATAATACCTTGCGGATTATGCGTAAACCATCATTCAGTTACTTTAAAAAGTTTAAAGAAAAGTACGATCAAATATCTGCCAAGCATCATCTCAAACAACCTTTGATTCCTTATTTCATCTCATCTCATCCAGGTTGTGAAGAAGTTGATATGGCCAATTTAGCTGCTGAAACAAAGGACCTTGGATTTCAATTGGAGCAAGTACAAGATTTTACCCCAACTCCTATGACGGTTGCTGAAGTAATTTATTATTCAGGTGTTCATCCGTACACCCTGCAGCCTGTCAAAACAGCAAAAACGAAAGAGGAAAAACAAAATCAGAATAAATATTTCTTCTGGTACAAATCAGAAGTTAAAGATTGGATTCGAAATCGATTGAATAAACTAGATCGACCAGATTTAGCGCAACGATTATTAGGATATTCTAAACAACAAAATCAAACAAATAAAAAATGGAAGTAAGAGATAGTAATGGTAATTTATTAAATGAAGGGGATACAGTCGTAGTAATTAAAGATTTGAAAGTTCGCGGTTCGTCAGGAGTGATCAAAAGAGGAACAGTGGTTAAAAATATTCGTTTGACCGATGATGAAGAAGAAATTGAAGGAAAGGTTGAAAAAACGGTGATGGTGTTAAAAACCTGCTTCTTGAAAAAATCTTAATCTTCCTCCTCATCATGAGGTAGGTCTAATTTTTTGCTGGCATTAATGCCCATTTTTCGAAGTGATTCAATTTTTGAAATTAAATTTCCTCTGCCGGTATTTAATTTAGAAAAGGCTTTTTGGTGGGCATCTTCCGCTTTGTGTAGGTGCTTGCCAACTTCTTGAAGGTCATTGGTGAATCCCACAAATTTATCATATAAATCACCTGCTTTTTCTGCAATTTCAATGGCGTTTCTGGTTTGGTTTTCAATTTTCCAAACAGAAGCGATGGTTCGTAAGGTAGCTAATAGGGTCGACGGTGAGACCAATACAATTTTTTTCTCCCATGCATAGTTGAATAGATTACTATCTTGGTTGATCGTCAGGGCAAATCCAGATTCAATGGGAATAAACAATAACGTGAAATCAGGCGTGTTGAGTCCCAATGCGGTATGATAATCTTTTTGTGCTAATAATTTGATATGTGATTTGAGTGATTCAAGGTGATTTTTTAAGTAAATTTCTTTTTCAGGACTTCCTTCTTTTGCCGACGAATATTCTTCATAAGCTTTTAAAGAAACTTTGCTATCTATAATGATGTTTTTACCTTCAGGCAGGAAAATTACTGCATCCGGTCTGATGGTTTCCTGCTGTTGATTTTTAGTGACAAATTGTGTCTTATATTCTCGGTCTTTTACCAGTCCGGAGCTTTCCAAAACACGCTCAAGGATGATCTCTCCCCAATTGCCTTGAAATTTATTTGAGCCTTTTAAGGCATTCGTTAAATCCTCTGTTTTTTGGGTAACTGTCTGATTTAAATCGGTCAAGTTTTTAATTTGCAGTAATAGTTCAACACTCTGTTTGGTGTTTTCCTGTTGATTATCCTCTACTTTTTTCTCAAAATCTTTTAACTTTTCTTGCAAGGGTTTGAGTACTTCTTCTAATCTTTTTTCTTGCTGGGCATGTATGATTTGTCCTTGTTTAAGGACGGTTTCATTTGAAATATCTCCTAAAAGTTTTTTTAAATTTGATTCTGTCGCTTTTTGCTCTTCAAATTTTTGTTTGATTTCAGTAATTTGTCCTTGTAAAAAAGCATTCGCTCGAATAAGTTCTTTTTGTTCTTTTTCGATCGACATTTTTTGAATAATCAATAAAACCACAAAACCGATAGCAACCAGAAGTGCAACGCTTAAAAGTAACATCATAACGCTTGAATTTTGTCAAATATCGAAAGAATTGGGGAGATAGGAGTGACAAAATGTAAAAAAGAATGACAAAAAAAAGCCAGTCAAAGACCGGCTCATTTTTAAAATACCTAACCACTAATAATCTTAAATATCTTTAGGCAATGAAATTGCCATTAATTTCTTCAGTAAATTTAACATTAATTTTATAAAAGTTATCAAGTCCACTATAATTTTATGTTAATTTTATGTGAATTGTGTGAATTTTGTTCAATTTTGAGTTGTTAACTAATAATCCATGAAAAGTAGTTTTTTAGCAGTTATCTTATTTTTGTCATATACTTGGGTTATATCATCCTGTTCTTCCAGTAATGAAAGTGGAACACCCGCAAAGAATGCCCAGGTTTCAGAATTGGTCCAAAAACAGATCGAAGCATGGGAAAAATTATCTCCGATTGCTCAAAAAACCTTGGGTTCCTTTGAGGGCGTGATTCGAAATCGAAATTGGGGTGACCCAATAGATGCAATTCAGGAAAAGTTAGACAAATCCGAAAATCAGCCCAGTAATGGTGTGTCATATACCCAATACTTAGATGATACTGATTTAAATTTTGTTGACATCTCTTACACAGGAGCAAATCAGCAGTTGACAGTAATCACCTTCGATATTTTCTTGGAAAATCCTGATGAAGTTAATGCCCTTAAAGAAGAGTTAGAATCATTTTTAAGTGTCAAATTCGGAAAAAATAGTACTTACGGAAAGAAAATAAATTGGGAGAATGAAAAAACCCGAATCGATTTAGAAGATGTAAGCACTTCCAAGGATCCGGGTTTACAATTAGTATTTTCTAAAAGGACTTAGGCTTTCCAAATCCAACCTCTCGTATCAGCTTTCAAGCCTAAGCGGATGTCATTGATTTCTTTGTACACGCGAACGGAAAAGTCTGAATCTTTTCTTTCTGGTAGGGCATAATCTTTTCCATTTAAGCCAATGCTTTGGATGGGTGCAATAACGGCGGCGGTTCCGGCGCCGAATGCTTCTGTTACTTTTCCTGCTTCAATTCCTTGTACTAATTCATTAATGGAGAGTGGTCGCTCCTGCACATCTATTCCCCAATCTTTTGCGATTGCCAAGACACTTTTACGCGTTACACCATCTAAAATGGTGTCGCCTGTTGGAGCAGTTACCAAAGAACCATCAATGATAAACATTAAATTCATGGTTCCAGCTTCTTCCACGTATTGATGCGTTGCTGCGTCTGTCCAAATAATTTGGTCGTAACCTTCCTTGTTAGCCAACATCGTTGGGTATAAGGAACCACCATAGTTTCCAGCATTCTTTGCAAAACCAACACCTCCTTTGGCAGCACGGATGTATTCAGTCTCAATTTTAACGCGTAAAGGTTTTGCGTAATATGAACCAACCGGACAATTAAATATGATGAACTTATAGGTCGTAGAAGGAGTAACGCCTACATATTCGTCAGTTGCAAACATGAAGGGACGAATGTATAAGGAACAACCTTCTTTGGAGGGTACCCATGCTTGGTCTAGTTCGAGTAATTTTTTTAAGCCACCTAAAAACAACTCTTCTGGCACCTCTGGCATGCACATACGTGCTGCAGATTTGTTGAAGCGTTTCATGTTTTCTTGTGGACGAAAGACTAATACCTCTCCACTTTGAGAACGATAAGCTTTCATTCCTTCAAATATGGCTTGTCCATAATGCAAAGACATCATGGCAGGCTGGTACGAAAGAGGTCCATAAGGTTGAATGGTAGCAGATTTCCAGGCGCCATCTGCATATTCTGCCACCAACATGTGGTCGGCAAAGCTTTTTCCAAAAGCTAAATTATTAAAGTCTACTTCGGCAATTCTCGATTGCTCAATTTTATGGATGGTAATTTGCATAAGTTTTATGATTCTATTTGCCGGATTTCCATGGTATTTCAGGAACATGTTGTTCCAAATGAAGGTACCGGCTTAACATAAAAAGGTAATCGGATAATCTATTTAAAAACGCAATTGCGATTTGGTAATTTGCTTTGTTGTCGGTTTGAACCCAATGTATTAACGTTCTCTCTGCCCTTCGGCAGACTGCACGTGCAATTTGAACATGTGCAATGGCTTCATTTCCTCCAGGTAAAATAAAATTCGTTAATGGTTTGAGTTGGGCATCCATTTCATCAATCATTTCTTCAATAAGAACAATGTCGTGAAGGGCAAGAAATTTCATGTTACCCAAAATCTCCGAGTTGTCGGTTGCCATATGAGCACCGAGAGAAAACAAATAATGCTGTATTTCTTGTAATTTTTGGGCTTTGTTTACTGGAATTTTCGTGATGATCAAACCTAGGTAACAGTTAAGTTCATCAATTTCACCAATGGCCTGAATACGACTTTCTGATTTAGATACACCCTGTCCGTCGGCTAATGTCGTATACCCTTTGTCCCCATTTTTCGTGTAAATTTTCATGAAATCAGCATGCTGTATTTACAAATCTAAAATTTTACAGCCTAAATAACAAATTCAATTTTTTAGAAATCATTAGTTCAATTGGCTAATGTGTTATAATTTTGCAAACATTTAAACTATTTATGGCAATAGATCATTTTGTTTCGAGGTTTTGGAGAGTTGTTTCGATCATCGCTTTTGGTATCACCTTGTTGTTTATTTACAGGGGTTTGCCGGACCCAACAGCTGTTCATTTTGGTGAAACCGGTAGGGGGGATGGCTTTTTGCCAAAAGAAGAGGTGTTTTATTTAATGGCAGGTATCGTTACGGTATTTAATGTATTAGTTTTAATACTGATAAAAAATTTAGAAAAAGTGCCTTCCTTTTTAAAATTATCCATCTTCTCAATTTTTGCTTCTAAAGGAGAAAAGATCATTCGTTCGACAGTTTTAAATTGGGCCCATTTTTTACCTGCGGCATTCAATACGTATTTGATTGTTGTGTTGAGAGCTTTATTGCTGATGAATGATGAGCGAACTTATGATCAGGATTTTTCGTACATCCTCTGGTTGGGTTATGGATTGATTCTTGCTTGGTTGTTATATTTTCCCATTCGATTAGTAGCAAGTAGCGATTCCAAGGAAGAATGAGTAATGTCAATATGCCTGAAGTACGTATTCAGGAATATGATTATGATTTGCCCCATGACCAGATTGCGATTTTCCCAAAAGACAAACGCGATGAGTCTAAATTGTTAGTTTTTCAGAACAAACAAATACTTCATCACACATTTTCCGATATTCCAGTTTTTTTGCCCAAAAATTCCTGTTTGATTTTTAACAATACAAAGGTTATACCCGCGCGGATTTTAATCGAAAAATCAACAGGAGCGACGATAGAATTGTTTTTATTACGACCCGTTGCCCATCAAAATTTTACGGAAATTTTGCGCTCCAAGGAACAAAGTTTAGTTTGGGAAGCATTAGTGGGCAATAAAAAACGTTGGAAAGAAGTTGATTGTTTGCAGAAAAGCATTCAAGTAAATGCATTAGAGGTCGAAGTTGTTTTCGCTTGGGAGAATCGAGAAGAAAATTTAGTGCGAATTTCATGGAACCAAGAGGCCTCAATGTCGGAATTGTTAGATGCCTTAGGGAAAACACCTTTACCTCCTTACATGGAACGTGAAGCAACAGATTTTGATGTTGAACGTTATCAAACGGTTTTTTCCAAAGAGGTTGGGGCAGTTGCGGCGCCTACTGCATCCTTGCATTTTACAGAACAGACCTTAAAGGATATTTCAGCAACCAATATTTCTCAGTTGTATTTGACGCTGCATGTAGGCGCAGGAACTTTTCTACCTGTTAAAGAAGAAAATGTTTCAAACCATCCCATGCATCGGGAACAAGTCGTAATTTCAAAAACCTTGGTAGAACAATTGATGGCACATAAGGGTCCATTTGTTCCAGTGGGAACTACGGCATTACGTGCTTTGGAAAGTTTATATTGGACGGGTATCTATTTAATGGAAAATAATTTTCAGGTAGAAGGTACTTTGATAATTCCAAAGGAGTTTGCCTATCAACATCGAGCGTTGAAAGATAACAAAACAGCCCTAACGGCTGTTTTGGAATATTTAATTCAACATCAACTCGAAAATTGGGTTTTTGAAACAGAGTTGTTGATAATGCCAGGCTATCCATTTCATTTTTGTGATGCGTTGGTGACAAATTTTCATCAACCCAAATCTACTTTATTGGTATTGATTTCTGCTTTGGTTGGCGACGATTGGAAAAAAATCTATCAATCGGCAAAAGATAATGCCTATCGATTTTTGAGTTATGGCGATTCCTCCTTGTTGTTTAATCAAAATATGAATGATTTTCATTAATTTTGTAGCCGTTTTACCTTAAAAAGAAACAAATGTCTTTAAATTTTATCGAAGAATTACGTTGGAGAGGAATGTTGCATGATATGATTCCTGGCTTGGAAGAGCATCTGCAGAAAGAAATGACAACTGCCTATATTGGATTTGATCCTACTGCGCCAAGTTTACACATTGGTAATTTAGCAGCGATTATGTTGTTGAAGCACTTTCAATTGGCGGGTCATAAACCGATAGCATTGGTTGGAGGAGCAACAGGGATGATTGGAGATCCGTCAGGTAAATCGGCTGAGCGTGATTTTTTGTCGGAAGAAACCCTACGTGAAAATCAAATTGGCATTCAAGCGCAGTTGGAAAAATTTTTAGAGTTTGATTGCGGAAGCAATTCGGCAGAAGTGGTAAATAATTACGATTGGTTTAAGGATTTTTCATTTTTAGGTTTTTTACGAGAGGCAGGAAAATTTTTGACCGTAAATTACATGATGTCGAAAGATTCTGTTCAGAAAAGATTAGAAACTGGTCTTTCATTTACAGAGTTTTCTTATCAGCTACTACAAGGTTATGATTTTTACCATTTGTACAAAACCAAGAATGTGCGTTTACAAATGGGTGGTTCTGATCAGTGGGGAAATATTACAACGGGTACAGAAATTATTCGTAGAAAATCTGAAGGTGAACATGAAGAACGCGCCTATGCTTTAACGACCCCTTTGGTGACGAAGTCGGATGGTACAAAATTTGGCAAATCTGAAAGTGGTAATGTGTGGTTAGATGCTAATAGAACGAGTCCATATGAATTTTATCAGTTTTGGTTAAATGCAGCTGATGCAGATTGTACTCGGTTGATTCGAGTATTTACGTTGTTTTCTAGGGAGGAAATTGAATCAATGGAAAAAGAGCATGCCGAAGCTCCTCATTTACGTATTTTACAGAAAGCAATTGCAGAAGAAGTGACTACTAGGGTCCATGGAGCCGAAGTAACTGCTTTGGTGATTGAGGCAAGTGGATTATTGTTTTCAAAGGATGCAGTTGATTTATTGTCTAATGCATCAGAAGCATTGTTGGCGCAATTGCCGGTTGTTGAACTTACTCCAGAGGATGTCTTGGATTGTCATAATTTAACTGATTTGATATCTGTTGGTACCAAAAATATAATTTTTTCATCAAAGGGTGATGCAAGGAAAGCGATTCAAGGAAATGCTGTAAGCGTCAATAAGGTGAAAGTTTCGGATCCTCAAACTGACTGGAAATCAATAGGTAAGATTAGAGATAAATATGTATTGATTGGCAATGGTAAGCAGAAGAACTATTTATTGCTGTTCAAATAGCGAAAAAAAATTAAAATTTTCTTTGCAATAAATTTGGACAAAAGAAATAAAGCTTGCATCTTTGCACTCCCAACCACTGAACGAAAGTGTTTGGTGCAATTAAAAGACGGAAAATGTTCCCGATTTTAAAACGTTCTTTGAAGTGTTGATAGAAGTAGACGATTTACTATACGGAATATAGAGGAAGTATGGTAGATTTAATTAGTAGCATTCTAAAGTATTGGATAGACAATTCTTATTTTAATTATA
>JBEGQV010000145.1:0-3155 GCA_041180785.1 Bacteroidota bacterium
ATAAGAAGGGAGATGAGGCCGTTAAGGCACACCTTGACTATTACAAGGCAACGAAAATGGACTTTGTCAAAATTCAATTTGATGGAATGAGTTTGCCCTTGATGCCAGAAATCAAACAAGCATCTGATTGGCATCAAATGCCTATTTACAAAGAAGACTTCT
The DNA here is from genome assembly GCA_041180785.1 of Bacteroidota bacterium. GTDB lineage: Bacteria > Bacteroidota > Bacteroidia > Cytophagales > Spirosomataceae > Sandaracinomonas. Next base: position 163 of record JBEGQV010000145.1, read on the forward strand.
TTGAACCTATTGTGTATATTATACGCAAACTTGTCAAAGAGCTCAAAAACGATGCGCTAATTTTACAAACCTTGTACTCTCCGTATCAGATGGCGAAACAGGCTGTGCCTTGGGAACTTTTAGTAAAGCATGTGTACCAAGATCCAGAGGCCGTATCTCGAGGCATGGAAAATGTTACCTTGTCCATTTTAAATTTTGTTCAAGCGGGAGTAAAAGCAGGATTAGATGGTTTTTATACCTGTGCACAAGGTGGAGAAACTAATCGCATTGCGGATATCCAATTATTCAATCGAACCATCAAAAATTTTGACATGTTGTTGTACAAAGAGGTAAACCAATTAGTACAACACAATATTTTACACATCTGTGATTATGACGGAAATTATGTAGATTTTGAAAAGCGGTTCAAAGATTATCCTGGACAAATTGTCAATGTACCCCTCCAGGCAGACGGAAAAGATTTTAGCCTATCGGATGCCTATCAAATTTTTAATCGACCTGTAATGGGCGGTATGGACCGACATGGAGTCATTGCCAACGGAACGCCTGATCAGGTAAAAAAAGCAACTGAAAAGGTATTGGCAGCAGCTCCAGCTAAAACCATAATCAGTGGAAATTGTACAGTGGCAGGAACCACGCCAATTGAAAATTTACGTACAGCCATTGAGGTGGCCCACCGGTTTAGGAGTTAATTAGTTGACAGACGCTCGATCGAGGCGGTCGTTTATGCTAATTCCTAAACCATATGCTGGAAGTCGCTCTGCAATGATTAAGTCGAGATCATATGATTCTAATCGATGCATTGCTTGAAATATATTTCTAGCAGCTTCCTCGAGATTTTGGGTACTTGATAAAATTTCATGGGCAAGTACATCCGGACTTTCCCATGCAATTTTATCAAACCAAATAACACCTATTCGTTTGCCTTTTGATATACTTAAAATAAAGGCAGGTTCTTTTGTAACAACTAATGGACACTTGGGAGCATAGTGTTTTTTGCCCATCCCTGGGGCAATTGTTTGATGAGCATTTCCTGACCTGTCCAAAACTTTTCCTACTTGATCTTCTATCGCTTCTCTGCTAATTGACCCCCAACGATAAACAGCCAAAGAGGTACCTTCCATGCCTACAATAGTTGACTCAAGTCCGGCCTTACATGGACCTCCTTCCAACGTATAAATTTCCGGAAAATACTTTTCAACATGAGCGGATTCGGTGGGACTAATTCGGTTTGATACATTGGCACTTGGTGCTACCAATGGGAAGTCCAATTGCTGTAATAATTCCAAAGCAACAGGATGATTAGGCATTCGAATAGCAATTCGGGAGTGCCCGGCTGTTACCAATGAAGCGACTCGATCGCTTTTAGGAATTAGTAATGTCAATGGCCCTGGCCAAAACAAATTCGATAAAACCTTTAAGGGCTCAGGAAATTCAGAAATCAACTCATTTATTTGATTGACCCGGCCGATATGGACAATCAAAGGATTACTTTTAGGCCTTCCTTTCAATTCAAATATTTTAGAAATTGCCTCCTCATTGAAGGCATTTGCGGCAAGTCCATACACCGTTTCAGTGGGTAATCCAATCAAATTCCCTTGAGTTAAAGCTGCTTTAATTAGTTCAAAATCGGTACAAATCATTTTTATTAGGGATTACAATTGTCGCAATACATAGGGTCTTCAACCTTTTTTTGTATAGGAAATTTTTTTGACATGGAAAATGAACATCCCTGGCATGTGTATACCCATTCAAGTATGCCAGAAGTTGGACAATGGCAAAGACCACATGGCAATCCTCTTACAACATCTGTGACTGCAAATCCGGGCCTTGCACAATGTGGACATATGCTTTTCATTTTTTGTATAAGTTTTTTCGTGGCAAGTCGAAGGTGCTTTCTTCTTGTTGGATTATACATTGCACGCATATCTGTTTCCAAAAAACAAGAGCCATATTCCTTGACAAAACATTCAACCTTTTTCATTAATAATGTACGAGAAGCTATGCCTTTTATCATCTGATGAGTATCTGATGCAGATTTTTTAATGATAACTCGGTGACTTGGAAACTTCGCACGAAGTAAAAATTGGTCTAATTCTACCTGATTCGTATACGTAAAACTTGAAAAATTTGTTTCGAAGGTTGTTGATTTTAAAGGAATCTCTAGGTTGTTTTTATAATCTTTTACCAATAATACTTCCTCATTACTAGGCAAAAAGGCAAACTGAGGGTCAGGGCCAAAAGAACCCTCAGAAGCAATGATGAGGTCGAGCCCAGATAGCTCATGTGCCTTATCGCATTTCGATCGAGCAGTTGCCATTGGATCTAAGATCCTTTCTTTTTCTCCTGAAAAAGTTCCAAATTCATCTGTATCTAATCCCTCACAACGGATGGTATTCATTTGAAAATTTTTGAAAAAAAGGGGAGCCATAATTTTTTCCTTTTGGTGTTTTGTGGCAACCAATAAGGTTCGATTGGCAAATATTGACATTACACAAATTGCTGAACAAGATGAAAATAAATTGGTAGACCCATGGAAATATTAAATGGAAACGTCACACCTAATGCCAGAGGAATATAAATTCCAGGATCTGCTTGAGGGGCTACTATCCGCATGGCTGCAGGAACCGCAATATAGGATGCACTTGCCGCAAGAATCGCAAAAATCAATCTGTTCCCTACGTCTTGGGTTATAAATTGACTCAAATAGGCTACTATAATTCCATTAATTAGAGGCACTAAAATGCCAAAGAGCAGTAAAAAATATCCCTGCTTTCGGAAAGCAGAAAATCGTTCAGCCGCAACCATCCCCATGTCTAATAGAAAGATTGCCAAAAACCCTTTAAAGATATCGGAAGTAAAATGTTTGATCCCCGCTGTTTGGGATTCATCCGACAAAAATCCAATCAACAAACTACCGAAAATCATTAACACACTTCCATTTGTTAAAGAGTGTCTTAAAGCAGGCTTCCAACTAATTTTTTCTTGAGTTT
>JBEGQV010000146.1:0-2781 GCA_041180785.1 Bacteroidota bacterium
CTCCTAAAAATTCTTTTCCCAAAGCACTATAGCTTTGATCGGTTCTTCTTTTGATCCACAATTGATTGATATTCTTACCCAACCAATGCGTAAACATACTTACCGAATAGCCTGATCCAAAAATTTCATCAAAATGATCTTTTAATTTTGACATGGGTAAATTTTCAAACACATGTTGCGTCACCTCAAATTTTGGCTGAATCTTTAAAGCAACTTTGTACACAACACCTAAGGCACCTAAACTTACAACTGCACCATAAAATTTCGGATCTTTTTCAGTTAATAAAAGTGCAGTTCCATCTGCCTTGATAATTTCAATGGCCGATACAGCAGTAGACAAATTACCATTTTTATCACCCGAACCATGCGTACCAGTACTAGCTGCTCCCATTACTGAAATATGTGGCAATGAGGCCAAATTATGAACCGCATAACCTCTTGCATCCAACCATTTACCTAAAGTACCATATCGAATACCTGACTCAACCCATACTAACTTATTTGCTTCATCTAATTCAAGTACTTTATTGAGATAAACCAGTGAAATATGCGATTCATTGGTATCTGCTACCGTATTAAAGGAGTGCTTTGAACCCAATGCCTTCCCATTTTTGATTTTCTTCACCACATCCATCAACTCAGCTCTCGACTTAGGGGCAAATAGTTCTTTTCGATGATAGGTTAAATTTCCAGCCCAATTGGATTCCAATTCAACTTGTGCCAATGCGGGCCATTTAAAAATACCTAATGCTAATAAACTTAAACCGGTTTTTTTAATAAATTCATTCCTTTTCATAATTATTTATAAGCTGTGATGGGTTGAATCGTTCCATCTGGGTTATACTTCAATTCGGTTACTTTAATGTTTCGTAAATGCGTCTTGCCCGACATCTGCACATCATGATAATACAAATACCATTTTCCATTTTGCTCCACAATGGAATGATGGTTGGTCCAACCGTGTACAGGATTTAGAATCACTCCTTGGTAGGTGAACGGTCCTTTTGGCGAATCGCCAATTGCATAGGCTATAAAATGGGTGTCGCCCGTTGAATAAGAAAAATAATATTTTCCCTTATACATATGAACAAATGGCGCTTCAAAAAATCTTCTGTTGTGATCTCCTGAACGCAATAATTTACCCTCTTGGTCTACAATTTGCACATCCTGCAACGGAGCCTCGATATTTTTCATATCAGCTGACAATTTTGCCATCTTTGGCATTAATGCAGGTTGATTATCGGCAGGTTGACTCTCATCAAAGGCATGTTTGCCCGACTTCCAGTGCTGTAATTGACCACCCCAAATGCCACCAATATAGATATAATGACTTCCATCTTTATCCTTAAACACAGCAGGATCAATGCTATAAGTACCCTTCATATATTCTTTTTCAGCTACAAATGGACCTTCAGGTTTTGAAGCTTCGGCAACTCCAATTCGAAAGATTCCCTCTTTATCTTTTGCCGGAAAATACAAATAATATTTTCCGTTTTTCTCGGCCGCATCAGGTGCCCACAGCATTTTCCCTGCCCAAGGTATATCCTCTAGTTTTAAGGCAACACCATGATCTTTTATAGCAGAACTTGGGGTTTCTTGTGAAAAAACATGGTAATCGCGCATGCCAAAATGACTACCCAAATCATCTTCTTTGATGCCTGCATCAATATCATGAGATGGATAAATATATATTTTTCCTTGAAATAGATGTGCACTTGGGTCGGCTGTAAATTGATCAGTTACTAAAGGTTGATTGATGGGCTCTTTTTTTACTTGAGAAAATGAGCTAAAAGAAACAATCGAAAGACAAAAAAATAGTTTTTTCATTGTAAATAGGTTTGCAATAAAAGGTTTAATTCCTTTAAATTTACCTAAATATCTGAATATGGAAAAAATAAACGTTGCACTTTTATCGTTTGGAATGTCGGGTCGAGTTTTCCATGCCCCATTTTTACACACTCATGAAGGATTTAACTTGTTGGGCTCTTGGGAAAGAAGTCAAAAAAACATCCAAAATGCCTATCCAACTTGCAAAAGTTTTGCAAGTATGGAAGAAATTCTATCGGATGAGCGCATACAATTAGTGATTGTTAACACTCCTATTTATACCCATTTTGAATATGCAAAAAAATGTTTGGAGGCTGGCAAACACATCATCGTAGAAAAAGCCTTTACCAATAATGCAGCTGAAGCCCTTGAATTAGGTTCATTAGCCCAAGACAAAAACTTACACATTTTTGTTTTTCAAAATCGTAGATGGGATTCTGATTTTTTAACAGTCAAAAAAGTAATTGAATCTGGAAAATTAGGCAAAATTGTAGAGGCAGAGTTTCATTTTGATCGATACAACCCAGCACTTTCTCCGAAAGTGCATAAAGAGGAGGTCAATGCGGGTTCAGGCATCATGCGCGATTTAGGACCCCATATCCTCGACCAAGCTTTATCACTTTTTGGGGTGCCCGAAAAAGTATTTGCAGACCTCAGATACATGAGAGAAAACACGCAAGTTGAAGATTATTTTGAAATGATCCTTTACTATGAAAATCTTCGTGTACGGTTAAAAAGCGGATACTTTTACAAAGAATTGGTACCATCTTATCAATTATTTGGAACAGAAGGAAGTTTTTTAAAATCTAGGGCAGACAAACAAGAACCCGACTTAATTGCTGGCTTACCTCTTACAGATTCTACCTGGGGAACGGAACCAAATGAGCAATTCGGATTGTTACATACCCATCAAGAGCGTACATTTGTTCCATCCGAAAAAGGAAATTATATGCA
>JBEGQV010000147.1:0-8706 GCA_041180785.1 Bacteroidota bacterium
CCAGCAATATCTTCTTTTAAGCGCCACGTATTGACAACTACTATTATAGCATCCTGTCTACCGTTTCTAATTTTTCTTAACAACTCCCAATTTCCAGAATTTTCATCTATCACATATCTTCCTGGTTTAACTTTCGCTTGCACTCCTACTAATTTTGCTAAAAATTTAAAAGACAATTGATCCCTCAGCATCTTATGGTGATCTAAAGTATCCATCAACGTAGAAAATGTTGCACCTTTAGGAATAAGCAACTCAAATTTTTGTCCCTTATCTACATTAAAGTTAGGGGTTTTAAAAACTTGCCAAGCATAATACGAAAACATCGCACTTACTAAGGCAAAAACCAAAATGGCTATTTTTAACTTTTTATTATTCATTTTAAAAATTCAATTTCATTCCAAATCGTTCTCCCAAACTTTCTAAATCTTTTATAACTGGTTCTAACAAAGGGATTCCAGACACTTTTCGTTCAGCTTCCAACAATCGCTCTGGATCTCCAGGCACAAGTACTTGCTGACCATCAACTGCATTTGCTCCTTTAAATCGATCAATCCATTTATCCATATCTTCCAAAAATGCGTCCACTGGTCGAAAGGCATCTACTCGCATAGCACCTAAAAAATGCCCTGTTCCATTGCCAACGGATTCAACTGTCGACATAAAACCAGCAGTAGCAAATGGAGGCACCCATGGTCCAAAATTTGCCCCAGATAATACTCCCGATAAAATATCAACCATCGCCCCTAAAGCATAACCTTTATGTGAACCATGTTCACGATCGCCACCTAATGGCAATAAGGCTCCACCATTTTTTATAGCAAACGCATCATTACAAGGATGACCATCCTTGTCTTGTACCCAACCATCAGGTGTATCTAAACCTTTTCTTTGTAAAATTTCTAATTTACCGTATGCAACCGCAGTTGAAGCAAAATCTGCCACAAAAGGTGGATTATTTTTAGCGGGAATCGCAATAGCGATTGGATTGGTTCCTAACAATTTCTCCTTTGAAAAAGTTGGAGTTACCAAGGGAGCTGCATGTGTCATAGCCCAACCAATCATTTCATCCGGCAAGGCTTTCATGGCATGATATCCTGCTATACCAAAATGATTTGAATTTTGAACTGCAACCCAACCCGTCCCTGCAAGTTTTGCCTTTTCTTTAGCTATTTCCATTGCGTAAGGCGCGACAATTAGTCCTAAGCCCCTATCACCATCAATTAACGCAGTTGATGGTGTCTCATGCAATATTTTAATATGAGGTTTCGTATTTAATCTATTGTTATCAAATAAACGTACATACCCTATCAATCGAGCAACACCATGCGAATCAATACCTCTTAAATCAGCGGAAACTAAAACATCTGCTGCTAAATTGGCATCTTTTTCATTACATCCTATGCTTTGAAAAATTTCTACAACAAATGTTTTTAATTTTAAATAATCAACGTGCATATTTACTTCAAAATACAAAGATAACAAATCATCAACAATAATAGATATTATGCAAATCGTTCATTCTTTTTGGTTTTGGATTGTTTTCATTCTTTTAATCATTCTAATTCGTGATATTTTTATTCAAAAATCACATACCATCACACATAATTTTCCGCTGGTTGGACATATCAGGTATTGGGTAGAAAAAATTGGACCTGAATTGCGACAATATATAGTAGCAAATAATCGGGAAGAATTACCTTTTAATCGACAAGAAAGGTCATGGATATATGCTTCCTCTAAAAATGAAAATAATTTACAAGGTTTTGGAAGTGATCAAGATTTTAATTCTCCAGGATATATTTTCATTAAAAATGCAATGATGGGTTTCAATCCATCCAAAAATCATTTTTCTAAAATTAATCCTGGAACAATTCCTGCAGCAAAAATAATTGGTGCTTATCATGGTCGTAAAAGACCTTATCGACCACATTCTATTATTAATATTTCTGGCATGAGCTATGGATCGTTATCAGCAAAAGCGGTAGAATCGCTCAATAAAGGTGCCTTATTAGCAGGTTGTTTTCATAATACGGGAGAAGGTTCTATTTCTCCTTATCATGAATTTGGTGCAGATATCGTTTTAAATATTGGAACTGCTTATTTTGGTGTAAGAGATTTAGCAGGCAATTTTTCAATGGAAAAATTAATGGAAAAAGTAAATCGACTCCCTCAATTAAGAGCTATTGAAGTAAAATTATCTCAAGGAGCCAAACCTGGAAAGGGAGGCATGTTACCAGGAAGCAAGGTGAATGCAGAGATTGCTGCCATTAGAGGCATTGCAGAAGGCAAAGATGCCTTCTCTCCCGCATTTCATTCAGAATTTTCCACAATTCCGGAAATGGTTGATTTCATTGAGCGTCTTGCAGAGGCGACAGGGCTTCCAGTTGGCATAAAGTCTGCAATTGGAAAATTGGAACAATGGGAAGAATTAGCCAAATACATGAACAAAACTGGGAAAGGACCTGATTTTATCACCATAGATGGTGGTGAAGGCGGTACAGGTGCTGCACCACATGCTTTTGCAGACCATGTATCCATGCCGTTTACCTTTGCTTTTGCAAAAGTTTATCAAATTTTTCAACGTGAAGAATTGTCTGACAAAATCTTTTTTATTGCTTCCGGAAAATTAGGTTTTCCAGAAAAAGCACTTATGGCATTTGCTATGGGAGCAGATTCGATTAACATTGCTAGAGAAGCTATGATGTCACTTGGATGCATTCAAGCTCAAAAATGCCACACCAATCATTGTCCGACTGGTATTGCCACATCCAATAAATGGTTACAAGCTGGCATTGATGTAAGCTTAAAAAGCGAAAGATTTTATAGATATCATTTTACACTATTAAAAGAAATTTCAGAAATAACCCATGCTGTTGGTTATGAGCATCCATGTGAAATAAATATGGACGATATAGAATTTTCAATGGGCGACAACAACCGAACCATTGCTATGTCCAAAGCCTTAGGCTATCACAAAACAAAAATTCAATTTGAAGGATTTGAAAAAATAATTACTTGTCCATTTATAGGAGGAATTGGTTCAAGAACTCATTTTTGATTAAATTTGCAGAATGTTATCCATTTCAAATTTAAACTTCTATTTTGGAAGTAGAGCACTATATGAAGGTGCTAATTTACACATCAAGCCTAAAAATAAAATTGGTTTAATTGGGGCTAATGGCACCGGGAAATCAACTTTATTACGCCTAATTTCTGGAGAATACTCACCAGATGGTGGAACGATATCCAAATCAAGTGAATGTACCATTGGATTTTTAAATCAAGATCTACTTTCCTATCAAACAGATGATAGTATTTTAGAAGTTGCCATGCAAGCCTTTGGAAGACAATTAGAACTTCAACATAAAATAGATGAGGTTATTCATAAAATGGAAACAAATTATGAAGAATCAGATATTGACGAATTAGCTAAATACCAAGAGGAATTCGAAAATTTAGATGGATATACCATTCAATCGAAAACAGAAGAGATTTTAGAAGGTTTAGGTTTTAGTACGGAAGACTTAAAAAAGCCATTAAAACAATTTTCTGGAGGCTGGAGAATGCGGGTTATTTTGGCAAAACTATTATTACAAAAACCTGCATTACTACTTCTAGATGAGCCAACCAACCATTTGGACTTACCATCTATTGAATGGGTAGAAAAATATATCCAAAACTACGAAGGGGCCATTGTAGTCGTATCGCATGATCGCTACTTTTTAGATAGAACTATTGATCACATTGCAGAAGTTTCAGGACAAAAAATCACCCTATATCCAGGAAACTATTCCTATTTTATGGAAGAAAAAGCTTTGCGAAATGAAATCCAAAAAGGAGCTTTTGAAAACCAGCAAGCACAAATTCGACAAACAGAACGTTTTATCGAACGCTTTAAAGCAAAAGCATCTAAATCACGACAAGTTCAATCAAGGGTCAAAGCCCTTGATCGGTTAGATCTAATTGAAGATGTAATTGATGAAAAAGCAAAAGTGAATTTTAAATTTAATTTTGGTACGCAACCAGGAAGATTTATTTTGTTTTTAGAACATATTTCAAAAGCATTCGGTGAAAAAATTATTTTAAAAAATACCTCTGCAACCATCAACAGAGGAGACAAAATTGCATTAATTGGTGCCAATGGAAAAGGTAAATCAACATTATTAAGAATTATTTCTGGGACGGAAAAAATTGAAGGAGAAAGAAGAGCCGGACACAATGTCATTGAGTCTTTTTATGCCCAGCATCAATTAGAAAGTTTAAATGTTGACAACACCTTACTTGACGAATTAAAAGAAACAGGCACTAATAAAACAGAAATGGAATTAAGAAGTATTTTAGGATGCTTTTTATTTTCTGGAGAAGAAGTTTTTAAAAAAATCAAAGTACTTTCCGGTGGTGAAAAATCACGTGTAGCTTTAGCAAAAGTATTAATTTCGGAAGCCAATTTCTTATTATTGGATGAGCCTACGAATCACTTGGATATGCAATCTGTCAATATTTTAATCCAAGCTCTACAACAATATGAAGGTTCTTATATTGTTGTGTCTCATGATCGCTATTTTGTGAGTCACATTGCCAATAAAATTTGGTATATTGAAGACCATGAAATTAAAGAATATCCAGGTTCATTTGATGAATATGAAGAATGGTATTTCAATAAACCGAAAGAAACAGAATCACCAAAAGTTGTTGCAAAAGTCAAAAAGATAGAAGAAAAAATTGATAAATCAACATCTAATAATCCGTCAAATGAAAAACTACTTCAACAACTTGAATCTAAAATAGTAACATTAGAATCAAATAAAGAAGTTTTAGAACATCAAATGGCAGAAATAGCACAAAATGGTGATTTAATTCAATTAAGTATTCAGGAAAAGAAATTGACTGAATTAACTCAAGAGATTAATAAATTAACCCAACAATGGGAAGAACTACTCTCCTAGTATTGCATGTTATTGGCTTTATTTGTCTTACAACATTCCACTCTGTTGGACAAATAAAGGCAACCATTTTTACAAAATATAACGGTATACATTCTGTTTATCTTACAACAAATCAAGAAAATGAAATAATTAGACAAAATCCCGTTATCGCTTTAGATCAACAAACTAATTGGAATTTAACATTTGATGACCTGGATTTAACTTACAAAAATTACTTTTTACGAATTGTACATTGCGACAAAAACTGGATCCCCTCAGCATTAAACGAAATTGAGTACTTACAAGATTTTAATGATCAACCAGTTCGTTATTATAAAAATTCTTACGGAACAAAAGTCCCTTACAACCATTATCAAACCAATTTACCCAAAGGTAAAATTTCAGGTAATTATGTTGCAGTACTATATGCCAATCGAAATAAGCAAGACACTGTATTCACCCTTCGATATTCCTTGTTCGAAAGTAAAACTTCCATTCCTGCAAAAATTTCATTTGCTAACCAAAATGAGTTTCGTAAAAGTCACCAGAAATTACAGTTTGGATTCACTTATAATGACCAATTAATCATTCATGATGAGAGCAATTTAAATGTAGTAATCAGAAGAGTGAATGAGTCGACTAATCTTATAACAAAACTTCCAAAACCAATTCATTCCGTCCAAGACAAAACCTTTCAATATCAATTTTTTGGTACCGAAGGACTCATTCCTGGAGGAAATGAATATCGATTAATCGACTTAAGAAGTGCGCAACAAAAATTAAGTTTTGTTTATCAACTCAACCAACAAGAAAACATTACGAAAATTTCAACCTTTCCTGAAGTACCACAAGGCTTTTTTTCTTATACCAATAAAAATGACATAAATGGAGGGTATATTATTTCTAATTATGAAAATCCCAACAATATTTTATATGCTGATTATGTATCTTGTTTATTCCAACTCAAATCAAGAGAAATAACAGAAGGTGAAGTGTTTTTACAGGGTGGATTTACTAATTTGTTAGGACCGAAAAAAATACAACTTCAATATAATTTTGAAAAAGGAATTTATGAAAAAGAAGTGCTTCTAAAGCAAGGTATTTACAATTATAAATTTACAGGTAATAAGGAGGTCATTGATTTTCTTGAAGGCAATTTTTCTCAAACTGAAAACGAGTACGAGGTGTTCATTTATTTTCAACAACCTGGTACTCGTTATGATGCTTTAATTGGCTATCAACAGATTAAATTTCCTTAAACATTAAATCTGAAGTGCATAATATCTCCATCAATTACAACATAATCTTTACCTTCAACAGACATTTTGCCCGCTTCCTTACAAGCTAATTCTGATTTATAGGTTTGATAATCATTAAATTTAATTACTTCCGCACGGATAAATCCTCTTTCAAAATCCGTATGTATAACACCTGCTGCTTGAGGTGCCTTCCAACCTTTCTGAATGGTCCAAGCTCGAACTTCCTGCACGCCTGCAGTGAAGTAAGTGATTAGATTCAATAATGCATAAGAAGATTTGATCAATTTGGATAAACCAGATTCTTGCAATCCATATTCTTCCAAAAACATTTGACGATCATCTTCATCTTCCATTTCTGCAATTTGAGCTTCAAGTGCTGCGCAAACTACAATAACTTCAGCGTTTTCCTCCTTTACAAAGCTTTTTAACTGGTCAACGAATTCATTTCCACCTGCAGCAACTGATTTTTCATCAACATTAGCTACATAGATAACAGGCTTATCTGTTAATAAAAATAAATCTCCAATAGCACTTTTACGTAATTCTTCATCTAAAACTACCGTTCTTGCAGATTTACCTGCTTCTAAGGCAGCTTTAAACTGTTGTAAAGCATTTACTTCTGCTTTTGCTTTCGCGTCTCCTGCCTTTGCTGCTCGTTCTGATTTTGCAATTTTTTTATCAACTGAATCAAGATCTTTCAATTGCAATTCCATATCGATAATTTCTTTATCGGAGATAGGATTAACACGACCTTCAACGTGAACAATATTTTCATCCTCAAAACAACGCACCACATGAATAATGGCATCAACTTCACGAATATTAGCTAAGAACTTATTACCAAGTCCAGCTCCTGTTGAAGCCCCTTTTACTAAACCCGCAATATCAGTAAATTCGATAACTGTTGGTAAAATACGTTGAGGTTTTACAAATTCTGCTAAAACATTTAATCGCTCGTCTGGTACTGTTACCACCCCAACGTTGGGCTCAATGGTACAAAACGGATAATTGGCAGCTTCTGCCTTATTTGATGATATCGCACTAAACAATGTAGATTTACCAACATTTGGCAATCCCACAATCCCACAAGTTAATCCCATTTAATGTAATTTTTTAAAGAAATGCAAAGATAATAAAAAAGCCTCTGTTCACACAGAGGCCTTACTTGAATCCTTAAATATTTTACTCCCACTTTAAATCAGAACCACTTCCATACTCCTCTTCATCACGAGAAAATTGCGAAAAGTCAACATCAGGCATTAATTCAGTTTTAACGTGATCTACTACATCTTTTAAACCCTCCACAAACTTGTCAAAATCTTCTTTGTATAAAAACATTTTATGTTTTTCATACACAAATCCGTCTTCTTTTTGGTGTCTTCTACTTTCTGTAATGGTAATGTAGTAATCTTGTGAACGTGTCGACTTTACATCAAAAAAATAAGTTCTTTTACCTGCTCTAATTCTTTTTGAGTATAATTCTTCTCTATCTCTTTCTTCCACTTTAAATAATTTTTTAATTTTTAAATATATTCAAATCTACTATTTTAATCTTAGTAAAGAAATAATTTTAAAATAATTTTTTACTCAATTTAGGTAATATTTCTTAAAATCTTAAAATTATATCTTCTTATAAAACAAAAAGTAAATTAAAAGATTATTCCTAACTTGCAGGTATGCAAAAATCCAAAGAGCTTCCAATCAGGGGTTTATTGACAATTGTCTATCTCATTACCTGTATTCTTTCGCCATTTGGTTCAAGTTCTCAAAATCTTGGTGATGAGTCGATTGGTGTTGCATCTTTTTACTCCAATCGCTTTTATAAGCAAAAAACAGCCAGCCAAGAAACTTTAAAGAAAAAAGAATATACTGCTGCCCACAAAAGTCTTCCTTTTAATTGTTTAGTTGAGGTAACGAATCTACAAAACAAACGCTCAGTAATTGTTCGGATTAACGACCGTGGTCCTTACAAAAAAGGTCGAATAATTGATTTGACTGAAATATCTGCCAAACGTTTAGGTATAAAAAAAGTGGGGCTCTCTAGGGTTCGATTAAAAATAGTAGGATTTGAAAAAGAATTAATGCTCATCCCCTATGATCACTTAATTTTAGATAGCAATCCTAGATTTTCCAGAAAATTCTATCAAAAAACTAAACTTCGATACAAGAAAAAATATCGATTAAAAAAGAAAATTAGACATAAAAAGTATTTAAAGAAAAGAAAGCAAAGTAAAAAGAAAAAAGGAAGAAGGAAGAAAAAATAATACTTCTTACTTCTTACTTCTCTCAAAGTATTCAATAAATCCTTTTATATCTTCAATTGCTATTCTTTTTACGATTATGTTCTTTTTTGCATCCAATAAATACACCACAGGTGTGGAATATACATCAAAAGTTTTTAAAAAGTCTGTGTAATATTCCTCTTTACCAGTTGTCGGATTTTTGTGGATATCAATTCCATTATAAAAGTCAGAGGTTTTAAATTCGGCAATAAACTTTTTCCATTTATCTTTTTCTCTAAC
>JBEGQV010000148.1:0-5239 GCA_041180785.1 Bacteroidota bacterium
ATGATTCTTCTAAGGCTTGAATTCTTTGTGCTAATAATGACATTTTTGTATTCCTTTATTTAATTTGCCTGCAAATTTACCCTTTTATTGCCGGATTTAAAACATATCCTCGTAAGAATTCGTCTATTTTCATTTTTTTCTTTCCTTCTAATTGGCATTCTAAAATTTCAAGCACCCCATCGCAAACAACATAATGCAAATAGGTCTTGCCATCGCTTTCAATCGATCCGATAGATTTATTTGAAATAGATTTCGCAACAAATGCTGCTTTTTGAATTTTAAAGGTTTTGTCATCCAATTCTGTATAAGCTCCCGGAAAGGGTTGTAAGCCACGAATGAGATTATAGATTTCAATGCCTGATTTCGACCAATCAATTTTGCCCGTTTCTTTATTGAGTTTTGGGGCCAATTTTAACTGGCCATTGTCGATTTGTGGAATGGGTTGGTAAGATTTTTGTTCAATAGCATTCACTGTTTTTACAACTAATTTAGCTCCCAAGTGCATGAGTCGCTCATAAACATCACCCGTCGTGTCAGTTGAATGGATGGTCGATTTTTCTTGAAACAAGAGGTCTCCTGTGTCGATTTCATGTTTTAGAAAAAACGTGCTCACGCCCGTTTCTTTTTCTCCATTAATCACCGCCCAATGAATGGGAGCAGCACCTCGATAATTTGGTAATAAAGATCCATGTAGATTAAAGGTGCCTAATGGAGGCATGTTCCAAACGGCTTCAGGTAACATTCGAAAGGCTACCACTATTTGTAGGTCAGCCTTATATTTTTTCAATTCTTCCAAAAAAGAAACATCCTTTAAATTGGTAGGTTGTAAAATAGGCAATTGATGCTTTTCTGCACAAATTTTTACGGCGGAGGATTGAATTTGTTGTCCTCTTCCGGATGGTTTATCAGGAGCAGTTACCACTGCAACAATATTTTTTCCAGCTTCAATTAATGCTTCTAAACTAGCAACAGCAAAATCGGGAGTGCCTAAAAAGATGATTCTCATGAAAGTTTTTATAATCGTCGTTTGGGAAATGTGTTGGTATTCTCAAGGGATTTTTTTTACCTTTGTCGTATGAAATACAACATCCTATTGATGCTTATTCATTTTAGTTAACACCGAATCCGAAACAAAACTACAAATAAAATAGGTAGAACGGTCGGTGATCGTTCTATTTTGTTTTTAATAAAGCTAGTAAAACCCTAAATATACAGCGTATGGCAAAGTTACAATATTACACAGCAGAGGCATTGGATAAGTTAAAGGCTGAATTGCATCACTTGAAAATTCAGGGTAGATCAGATATGGCGAAGCAAATAGCTGAAGCAAGAGACAAAGGCGATTTAAGTGAAAATGCAGAGTACGATGCAGCGAAAGATGCGCAGGGTTTGTTGGAATTAAAGATTTCTAAACTAGAGGAAGTGGTAGCCAATGCCCGTGTTTTGGATGAATCCACAATCGATTTGTCAAAAGTGTCCATTTATTCGATCGTTCAAATAAAAAATCTTAAAAATGGTGCGACGGTTTCTTATACCATTGTGTCAGAAGAAGAAGCTGATTTAAAAACAGGAAAAATTTCTGTTTCTTCTCCGTTTGGAAAAGGCTTGTTGGGAAAAAAAGTAGGTGATTTAGCAGAAATTCAAGCCCCAGCGGGTAAGATGGAATTTGAGATTTTATCCATTTCTCGATAATTTATTTCCGAGGGCCATAAATAGCAGAGCCTACACGTACCATTGTTGAGCCTTGTTCAGCAGCTAACAAATAATCACCCGACATCCCCATGGAAAGTTCTTTCCATTGAACATTTCCCTGAAATTCGCCTACATGTTGGGAGGATAATTCATCAAATAATAGCTTTAGTGATGTAAACTCTTGTTGAATTTGTCGTTGGTTTTCGGTAAAGCTTGCCATGCCCATCAGTCCAATGATCTGAATGTTTTTTAAGTCAGATAAGGTCGGATTGGTCAATAAGTCTAATAATTCCTTTCTGTCGAGTCCAAATTTGCTCTCTTCTTGCGCAATATATATTTGTAATAAGCAAGGAATGATTCGGTTATTCTTTTTTGCTTCTTTGTTGATTTCTTGCAACAATTTCAAGGAATCTACCGAATGAATTAAATGTACAAACGGGGCAATGTATTTTACTTTGTTGGTTTGTAAATGTCCAATTTGATGCCAACGAATATTTACAGGCAACTTAGGTTGCTTTTCTAGCATTTCTTGAACACGATTTTCGCCAAAATCCAAGATGCCTGCTTCGTAGGTCGACAATAACTCATCGATACTTCGCGTTTTAGTTACAGCAATTAATTGGCATTTAAAAGGGGCTAATTCCTTTAAAATGAGTTGAATATTGTGTGAAATATGGGTAGACATCTTCAATTTTTTTTACAAAAGTAAGCATTGTAAAATTATTTTATTATTTTTGATACGGTCCAATTCAAATAGTTTTTTCCTAAATTGATGGAATCTAGCGGAAGTAAACAACAAAAAACAACTTTACTGTTAGCTATTGTAGCAATCATTTTTTTTGGCCTTTATTTGGCTGAAAGATTTAATTTGTCTTTGGGTTTTTTAACGACCGCTGAAGAACGCTTTGTGGATTCTGCAGAACAACAATTGGATTCGATCGCCAATCAATTGAATATCCGAATGGTAGAGATCAAGAAATTAGGTGGGAAGATCAATGAATTGGAGTCTGCAAAAGAACAAATTGAGAAGGATCGGAAAAAATTACACGATGGGACAGAAGAGGTTGATATCAATGATTTAAAGAAAAAACTAGCTTTCTATGTGAAACTCTTGGGACAAAAAGACCAAGAAATCAAAAAACTAAAACGAGAAAATGTAGTTTTAATTGCACGTAACGATTCCTTAAGTAGAGAGGCGAAGATTTTAAAAGAGGATTTGAGTTCTGTTCAAAAGGCACTAAAAGACTCAAGTTATATGTTCGATGCCAAACAGAAGGCACTTTCTGAAAGATCCAGATTTTTAGAGGCAAGAAACCAAGAGTTAAGTGAAAAAGTTAGTGTTGCCGCTGCCATGCATGCAGAGGGTGTAAATGTGTATGCAATCTCTACAAGGGGCAAAGAATCAGGAATCAATAATCAAAAAGCAAAACGAATTGAAAAAATTCGTGTAATCTTCCATTTGCAAGAAAATAGTTTAACTGCCAAAGAACTGAAAACAGTCTATTTGAGAATTATTGAACCAACAGGTTTAGTGATTTCTGATTATGCTTCAGGCTCTGGTACATTTATGTTTAAAAATCGAGAATTGCCTTATACGGCGAAACAACGTATATTTTACGAGAACAATCACCAATCGGTGGAATTTATTTATGCAAGAAATGGGGCCTACAAAGAAGGTCGACATGAAATTGAAATCTATTCAGAAGGCTTTTTAATTGGACTCGGTTCTTTCGAGGTACGATAATTATTTCGGTAATCCTTTGATATTGAATTGATTTTCGCTACCTTTGCAGTCCAATTTTAAAATTTATTACAAACAACATTTTTTATGGAATTAAAGAACTATGAGACGGTGTTCATTTTGACTCCCGTTTTGTCTGAGCAACAGACAAAGGACGCCGTTGAGAAATTCAAGAAGCTATTGACAGACAATGGCGCAAAGTTAGTTCACGAGGAGGCATGGGGATTGCGTAAATTAGCATATCCAATTCAAAACAAGCACACAGGTTTCTATCAAATTTTCGAATTTGCTGCTGATCCACAATTGATTGCTAAGTTAGAATTAGAATACAAGCGTGATGAGCGCGTTATTCGTTTCTTAACTACATCATTGGACAAGCACGCTGTTGCTTATAATGAGAAGAAAAGAAAAGGTTTAGTAGGTAAAAAAGTAGAAAAAACAGAAGCATAATCATGACACTTGTAAACGAACCTGTAGATAAAAATAGCAATCGTAAAAAATACTGTAGATTTAAGAAGTCTGGTATCAAATACATCGATTATAAAAATCCGGATTATTTATTGAAGTTGGTAAACGAGCAAGGTAAAATTTTACCTCGTCGTATTACTGGAACTTCATTGAAATTCCAAGGAAAAGTAGCTCAAGCAGTTAAAAGAGCACGTCATTTGGCTTTAATGCCTTACGTAGCAGATGGCTTGAAATAATTCGGAAACATTTAAAAAATTAGCGATTTAATCAAAATGGAAATCATATTAAAAACTGATATTGCCGGATTAGGATACAAGAATGATGTCGTAACAGTGAAAGCTGGTTATGGTCGTAATTACTTGATTCCACAAGGATTCGCAATCATGGCTACTCCTTCAAATATGAAGGTATTAGCTGAAAATATTAAACAAGCTGCTCACAAAGTTGAGAAAATTCGTCAGGATGCTGCTGATTTAGCTGCTGCTATCGGTGAATTAGTACTAACAATTCCTGCTAAAACAGGAGAAAGTGGTAAAATTTTCGGCCGCGTAACTAGTCTTCAAATTTCTGATTTATTGAAAGAAAAAGGATTTGACGTAGATCGTAAGAAAATTTCTTTCGATTCTGAAGTTAAAATGGTTGGAGAGTATGCAGCAACTTTGGATCTACACAAAGATGTAAAACACAAGATTACATTCAATGTAGTTTCTGAGTAAATAGAAATGTAAAAAAATTGAGTCGCAAGTTTTCACTTGCGACTTTTTTTTGCCTATTTTGAAAATTAAATATTAACAATCGTTTTCTCAAAGACTTCATGCGAAAACTATTCGTCTTCTTATTGCTAGTTATTTCATCAGATATATTTTCTCAAATATCGATTGATTATCCGTACAAAAATCAAATTTTTCAAAGGGATAATTTAAATGCAGCAGATGTTTCTATTTTAGGAGCAGTTTCTAAAGAGGCAACAAAAGTGGAATACCAACTCCTTCAAATAATCAATGGTGTTGAACAGGTTGGTGCTTGGAAATTATTGGATAGTAATGCAATTGGTGGATTTTATCAAGCAAAATTGAAAATTTCAGGTGGTTTATATAAACTGAAAGTAAGGTCTTTAAGGCAATCAACACTGTTAGATTCAACAACACTCAATCGATTTGGTGTAGGGGAAGTACTTATTTTGGCCGGCCAATCAAATGCTCACGGGGTCGAACGTTCTGCATATGAATCTGGCACTACAAATGAAATGGTGTTTTCTGCTAATTTTAGTAATGTGTATGAACCCACTACAAAGGACTCTTTTACCTTTTTAGGTACGAATAACTATAATTACCCCAT
>JBEGQV010000149.1:0-4020 GCA_041180785.1 Bacteroidota bacterium
GTGTATTGGCTAATGATAAATTATCTCCCACAAAAAGTACTTGTCCATCATCTGTAGTTGATTTTGCCGAAGTATCAGCTATGGCGGATTGCGAACCAATTCCAAAAGCAGCAGCACCCAAACCAAATGCTTGGATAAAATTTCTTCTATTCGATTTCATAGGTTTATTTAATAGGTTTGGTTATAAAGTTACAAGAAAATTTGAATCATCCACTACTATTGTATCATGTTGAGACAAAAGCTCTAAAGTAAGGCTTTTATTTCCTTGTATTCTAAAATTTGTTGGCCGATCCCTTGTTTTAAAGACTGTAGGATCATGGCCCTCGCTACTTCTTTACCTAAAATTGGTTTATAGGCTCCAGGAATCAAAAAAGCCAAAGCGCCCATGAGTCCCTGAAAAATGCGTTCCATCAATCGAAATTCTTTTCGATTTCCCATTAAAAGAGAAGGTCTAAAAATAGAGAAAGAATCAAAATCTAATTTCGAAATAGCCTCCTCTAGCTCCCACTTCATCTTTAAGTAATAGCCTTTTGCATTGGGGCTTGTACCAACAGAGGAAACCAGTAAAAAATGTTTTACTCCCAGCTCCTTAGCAATTTTAGCAAATTCAAATGGAATCTCTACGTCCACCCAATGGTATAATTTAAGATCGCCTTTTACTTGTTTAAAGGTGGTACCCATGCAAGAAAAAACGACTTCTACACCTTTTAATTTATCTTTAATCAAATCCCAATTGCTAAAATCCACAAGTACATTTTCCACATTTGCTGGACAATTTTCCAATGGTTTTCTGGTAAAAGCAACAATTTTTGATGCTTCTGTAAATTGTTCAAGAATAAAGTTTCCAATGAATCCTGTTCCACCGATAATTGCTACTTTTTGGTTGTTCATCTTGTCTTGATTTATGAGGGTTAAAGATAGGAAAGCATTTGCAATTGGTCTCAATATTTTACACCTTTATCGCAAAATAGTATTATTTTTATTTTAAACTATAACTTAGTTATTTCAATCTAAACCTATTTATACATGAAAATGAAGCCGACCCTAGGTATTGGCCTGCTTGGACTTGTAGCATTCGGACTTACAGCATCTCTTTCAGGTAGTTTTTCTTCCAATAGTATTATCCGAGAAATTATAACTGCTCAACAAGCAGATACTACCAAAAAAATCAAATTGCCTGCAGATGCAGACCCGAACTCTGACGACTGGAAAGGCATAGACCTAACTGAAAAACCTCCCATTCAGCCACTGAGTCCTCAAGAGGAAGCCAAATTGTTTCAATTGCCTCCAGGCTATAAAATAGAACCTGTTTTAACAGAACCTGCCATTCAACAACCAGGTGAAATTGTCTTCGATAATGATGGCAGAATGTATGTGCTGGAATTACGCTCTTACATGCTCGATGCCGATTCAAAAAATGAATTAGAACCCACCAGTAGAATTTCACGTTGGGAGGATAAAAACAATGATGGAGTTTATGAATCGGGAACTACGTTTGTTGATAAGTTAATTTTCCCGCGCTTTGTTTTGCCTTATGGCAAAAATGCCATATTAACCATGGAGTCGGATCAAGATAATGTGTACAAATACACAGATACCGATGGAGACGGGAAATCCGACAAAAAAGAGCTTTTTACGAATAAATATGGTCGATCTGGAAACGTAGAACACCAACAAGCCTTTTTATATAGAGGAATGGACAACTGGTTGTATTCAACCGTGAATGCCTTCCGTATGCGTGAAACACCGAACGGAATTATTCGTGAAAAAACAGGATCAAATAGAGCCCAATGGGGTATTGCGCACGATTTAGAAGGCAAACTTTGGTTCCAAGGAGGTGCTTCAGGAGTTCCTTCCTATTTCCAATTCCCCATCCATTATGGAAATTTTGACTACAAAGACGAGTTGGCGAAAGGCTTTACAACTCCTTGGGGAGCTGCAGTGAAAATTGCCGACATGCAAGGCGGCATGGATGAGGTGCGTCAACCTGATGGATCTTTATTGCGTGTTACTGGTTCTGCAGGAAATGAAATTTACAAAGGTGATAAATTACCAAAAGATTTAGTCGGTCAATTATTTTATGGAGAACCTGTGGCGCGTATTGTTCGACAAATTAATCCTGTGGTGAAAGAAGGTTTGACTACATTACATAACGTTTACCAAGACCAAAAATCAGAATTTTTAAAAAGTACAGACCCTTTGTTTAGACCTGTTGACATGGCCACTGCACCAGATGGCTCATTATACGTCGTAGACATGTACCATGGCATTATTCAAGAGGGACAATGGACCCCAAAAGGAAGTTATTTGCGTACTAAAATTGAACAATACCAATTGGACAAAATAGTGGGACTTGGTAGAATTTGGCGCATCACGCACGAATCTAAATCGCGTGATTTGAAAAAGCCAAACATGTATTCGGCAACGCCAACCCTTTTAGTCTCTTATTTAAATCATCCAAATGGTTGGTGGAGAGATGCGGCTCAACAGGAATTAGTGGCTAGAAAATCCAAAACGGTTATTCCTGCACTTACGCAAATGGCTTTAACAAACAAAAATTTGTATGCTCGCATACATGCTATTTGGGCATTGGAAGGAATTGATGGATTGAAAGCTTCAACAGTTTTACAACTAATGAGAGACTCGAATCCTAAGATCCGAATTCAAGCTATGCGAGCGGGTGAAACATTAGTGAAAAACGGTGACAAATCGTTAGAAGCAAATTATGTGACTTTATTAGGTGATCCAGATAACGATGTGGCGGTTCAAGCAATGTTGAGTAATAAGTTTTTGAAAATACCTGAATTAGAAAAGAACATTAAGCAACTGATGGAAAAAAATCCAATTGCTGGTGTAAAATTAGTGGGGGAGCAAATCATCAATCCTCCTAAACCTAGAAACATGGGACCATTTGGCTCACCAGAATTATCTAAAGAACAAAAAGCTATTTTAGAGAGAGGCGAATTAGTTTTCAATGAATTATGTTCTCAATGCCATGGCAACAACGGCATGGGTAAAGATGCAGGAGGAGGAAAATTATTGGCTCCAGGTTTATCGGGTAATGCAAGAATTCAAGGACATCCAGAATATGCCATTCGGGTAGTTTTACACGGATTAGAAGGTGCCATTGAAAACAAAACGTATACGGGCGGATTAATGGCCCCCATGAAAGACCAAAAAGACGAGTGGGTAGCAGATGTGGTATCATACATTCGTAATGGTTTATCAAATGATGCCTCTTTCGTGAGTCCAGCACAGGTTGCTGCCGTTCGCGCCAAAACTGCCAAGCAATCTGCGATGTACAAATATCCACAATTGCTGAAAGAGGTTCCTGAAGAAATTGCCTTTAGTTCTGATTGGAAAATTACGGCTAGTCACACTGCTAATACCCGTGTTGGTGGTAATGTATCGCCAAATACTGCCTTTACATATGAAGGTTGGTCGACAGGTATCAACCAGGAAAAAGACATGTTCTACCAAATTGAATTTCCAAAAGAAGTCTCTCTTGCAGAATTCCTATTTGTTTCGCCATCTTCTATCAAAAGAGGTTGGAGACCAGATCCAAAATCGCCACCAACAAGCATTCCAATGATTACAACTTTCCCTAAAACATACAACGTTTCTTTATCGAAAGATGGACAAAACTGGGAAACTGTTTACGATAATTTAAAGGGAAGTGATGGCGAAAATACAGTGTACCTTCAGCACAAAAAGGCAAAATATCTTCGACTGCAATTAAAAGAAACACCTCCAAAGGGCGAAAATGACTTGCCTTGGGTCATGCGCTCTGTGAAGGTGTATGGATATAAATAATTATGAGTTATGGGTTATGAGTTCATAACTTCATAACCCGTACTTCTTACTTTTCTAATCTAAAGAACCTCATTGCATTATTATATAAAATATCTCTTTTTTGATCATGCGATAAGTATTGTGCATTTTCGATAACGCCAATTGAGGTTTCCATTAATTTTGGCCAAACCATGTGGTCGGTACCGTACATGATGCGCTTACCAAATC
>JBEGQV010000150.1:0-14063 GCA_041180785.1 Bacteroidota bacterium
CTAAAGATGTAGGTTGCAAAGTGAAAGATTTGTTAGAAAGTCCAGAATTGCGCAATAAAATATCCATTCAACAATATGTGAGTGAGGAAGTGGGTTTACCCACTTTGAAAGATATTTTAAATGAATTGGCAAAGCCTGGCTTAGATCCACGAGAGGAATTCGAGGCCTTTTCTTTTACGGATGGGGTAAATGAAATTAAAGACCTACGAATTGGTATGAAATTACCAGGTATTGTAACGAATATCACCAATTTTGGTGCATTTGTAGATATTGGCGTACATCAAGATGGCTTAGTGCACGTGAGTCAATTGGCCAATAAATTTGTAAAAGATCCCAATGAGGTGGTCAAGGTGCAACAAAAAGTACTGGTTACCGTCACGGAGGTGGATGAAGCCAGAAAGCGGATTGCCTTGAGTATGAAAGTGTAGGAAAACCTACACTTTCAAAAATATTTTTTTCTTATAAAATACCCAACAGATACTCCAGCAAACCAATACAAAGCTGACCGCATAGGCTAAAGATCCATTGTATTTACCAAATAAAGGCTCAAATACATGCCAATACAGCCAATCAGATGAATTTAATTCGGTATCGCCAGAAGGAAGCATCAAATGTCCCATTTGAATGGCAATAATTTCTGAGATCCCGTATGCTAAGATTGCATTTTTACCAAAGACCAAAAAGAATTCATTCCATAGCGATTTTCCTTTAAAGTCAACTAGGTGATATACGAGGCCCAAGATGAGCATGTCGAGTCCGGCACATAAAAGCACAAACGAACTACTCCAGATTTTTTTGTTGATTGGAAAAGCGTAATTCCACGCCAAGGCAATAAATACCAAAACAATTCCCCAAACAAAAAGGTTCATGAACACATCGGACGGCTTGTCTTTCTTGTCTTCTAAAAATAAGGCTACTTGGTAACCAAATAAACAGGTTGAAAGGGCCGGTAAAGTGCTAAGGAGACCCTCTGGATCAAACGGAATGCCATTTCCATGGTATAAGTGGTCAGGACCAAATAAAAACAAATCGACTTTACGAATTGCATTTGTTGCCAATTCATAGGGTACACCAGGGTCTCCAAAATACCATAAAATAAGCCAATAGGCCAATAGAATACCTATATTGATTTTAGTTAACCATTTTGTATTGACGGTAAGTGTAAGGAATGAAATGCAGCAATAGGAAAGAGCAATTCTTGGCAAAACGTTTAAATACCGTAATTTATGAATATCGAAATGGGTAAATGGAAAATAAAAGATCAAGTAATTAACTAAAAACAATAAGAGGGTTCTTCGAAGAATTTTGTTTCGAAGTTCAGGTGTTAAGGTAAATCCGTAGCTTCTGAACGCTTGACGAATAGCAACACCTACAATGAATAAAAAACTTGGAAAAACTAAATCAGTAGGCGTAAATCCATGCCATTGTGCATGTTTCAAAGGCGCATACGAAAATTCGCCATTTCCATTGTTGTTCACCATGATCATACCGAAAATGGTTAATCCCCGAAAAATATCCAAGGATAAAATTCTTGACTTCATGTTAATTAGGATTTAATAAACAATAATTGGTATTATTTGTAGCAAAGATGCAGATTTTATTCGGAAAAAATACTTTCCTGTCCGAACGGGACCTAAAGAAATGGATTTTTCTTCTCCATCCCATTGAAATTGTTGAATGGTTTGACCTTGTATATTGATTACTTCCACTTCGTAATTTACCTTTTTTTGTGCATTTATACGTACTTGCCCACCCATTTCAACAGGATTTGGATAAACTATGAAATCACTTTCAAAGGAATCTTTGGTGCCTAAGACAGGCGACAATAATTCGGCAGCTTTTTCATATGAAGGAACACCGAAGCCTAAATTGTTGTTGGGACTTGCAGCCAAGGTGCTTGATTTCCGAACAATGTCTTTGATGACACTTGCTTTTTGGTTTGGAAACTGCTCGATGAGTCCTGCTACCAAACTACTTACTAAAGGTGCGGAAAAAGAAGTACCACTAAAATACCCGAAGCTTCCATCAGCATCTGCAGCTCTTACACCCGAACCTAGTGCACATACATCTGGCTTTAATCGACCATCAGACGTGGGTCCAAGACTACTAAAGGCAATTTTTGTTGCACTACTACTCACTGCACCAACGCTTAAAATATCTAAGGCATCTGCAGGTGCAGAAATGTATTTCCAAGTACTTGATCCTTCATTTCCAGCACTAATGACACAAATGATACCTCTATCCGTTGCCCAATTGGCAGCTTTGGTAGCTAAGGTAGTATTGCCATTTAAGTGTGTATATTGATGGTTATACAAAGGAAGATCAAATTGCGTATACCCTAATGAGGATTGAATAATATCTGTTCCTAAGCTATCGGCCCACTCAGCTCCACGCATCCAATTGGCTTCCTCCACCAATTTTTCCCATTCACTTTCTTCTGTTTGTGCCAAGGCAATTTTAGCTTTGTAGGCACCTCCAATCATGTTATTGTCGGAATAACCTGCAATAACACTCAATACATTAGTTCCATGTTTTCCTTTTTCAAAGACAGTTGCTCGATCAGGAGTGGTTGTTAGTGTGGCAACTAATCTTTTTTCGTCGATTAATCCTTTAAAGATTGGGAGACTAGGCGTATTGGTAAAGCCATCATCTAATAGCGTTATTAAGGTTTCATTTCCACTGATTCCTGCTTTGTGCATGTGGTCAAGTCCGATCTGTACAATCTGGGTATTGGATGAACCATATAAAATATCTGTTGTTTCTTTGGCGTAGGAAAGGGTTCCTTTTTTGATACTAGTTCCAGCATTTGCAACGGACGAATCAACAGCGAAGGGATAATAAAATCCCTTCACATGTTCATTCGCAAGTACTTTGTTTTTAGAACTAGGAGTCATTTGAATCAATGCTCCATTAATCCATTTTAATGGATATATAACTTTAGCGCCAAGCGCTGTCAGTTCTTTTAAATAAGTTGAATTAACAGGTAAATCCTGCTCATTCAGTTGAACTAAATTTTTGTCCCTACGTTGAATGGATTTTTTACTTAAAAAAGCTTCCGGCTTGTCTAATGTATAAGTTGAATTTGCCTTATCTTTAAACAAAACAAGATACCTATATTTCTCCTGTGAAAAGGATGAAAAATGTATCAATAATAAGAAAACGTATAGAACTAAAGTCCTCAAAAATTAAAAATCTGAAACTAAATTTAGTAATTTTATGTTTAATTATGATGCAAGTTACCAAACGTACCGCAATAATTTTTTTAACTTTTTGGCTATTTATATGCCAAACAGGGCTTGCATGGACTGTTTCAACCTGTCTTTTTACAGGTCAAAAAAAGCTTGAAATAGGAAAGTCGATAAAATGTTGTAAAATGCCCTCTATTTACAATAGAGGTGGTTTTTCAACTAAAATCTCCAAAAAATCATGTTGTAAAATTGAACAGCATGTTTTGAAACTTTCCACTGCTTTTGAAAAGAAAAATGTAGAAAAAAAAATATTTCAATCTTTTGTAAAAAAAATCATATTTTTTGAAATATTTTTTTCAAAAAAGATCTTTTCAGATCAAATATTAGGTGTTGTTCAGAAAAAACTACTACCTAGTTCACTTAAATTTCGACTCAGTTTTCTTCAAATTTTCCGGATTTGATTCGCTTTCATTTGGTTTTAAATCGTATTACTTTTTAATCATTTGAAATGAAACATTTTGCATATATGCTAGCTGTGGTTTTTGCCTATTTTTTTCCCATTCAAAAAATAGATGCACAAGTGATTTCTGGACGTGTGATGAGTCTCGATAAGGACGATAACATGGAAGATTTAATTGGAGCTTCTGTCTACATGCCCGCTTTGAAAAAAGGTGTGCTGACCAATTCCAAGGGAATGTTTACCATCGACCTAGAAGGTGCCCAAGGTTACCTGATTTTCAGCTATGCTGGTTTTACCAAAGATTCTCTTTTTGTGCCAAGTAAATATCCGATTCACATGCATTTACGTGCACTGGAAAAGGAACTTCAAGAAGTTGTGGTACATGCGGGCAACGCGCCGCACGATCGTGCGACTACCTTACAAACCGAGGTGTTGACAGTGAAAACCTTGTCTAAAGCAGCTTGTTGTAATTTATCCGAGAGTTTTGAAACTAACGCATCGGTTTCGGTCAATTATTCTGATGCTGTTACAGGGGCCAAGCAAATTCAACTATTAGGACTTTCTGGACAATATGTTCAAACCAATACGGAAAATATGCCTTCCATTCGAGGTTTAAAAACCACCTTTGGACTCAATTATGTACCGGGTACCTGGATTCAGTCCATCGATTTGTCGAAAGGACAATCTTCGGTCGTCAATGGCTATGAGTCCATTGCAGGTGCCATTAACATTGAATTAGCCAAACCTGATACCACCGATAAGTACTTTTTGAATACGTATACCAATTCGCAAGGTCGATTTGAAATCAACCAACAAGGGGCTAAAAAATTTAATGAAAGGCTATCGAGTGGCTGGTTTGCCCATTATTCCTCACAAGCCTATCGTTATGATGGCAATGGAGACGGGTTTTTAGATATACCACTTTATCAACAAGTTAATTTATTGAATCGCTGGAAGTACAAAACAGAAAACTGGATGGCGCAGTGGGGGGTAAATGTGTTGTTTGAAGATAGATTGGCAGGACAATCGAATTTTGATGCCAATACTTCTGATCGATTCCGTGTGTATGGATTCGGAAACAAAACCAATCGTATCGAAGGATTTGCCAAAGTTGCTCGTTTGTTTCAAAACAAACCCTATAAAGGATTGGGTTTGATTTTGAATGCCTATAACCATACATCAAATGCTTTTTTTTCCTATCGAAACTATGTAGGAAATGAACAAAGTATGTATGCCAATTTAATTTACCAATCCATAATTGGTAATACTAATCATACTTTCCGCACGGGTTCTAGTTTTTTGTATGATAGTTTTCAAGAAACTTATTTTTTCCAGAACTTAAACCGGACGGAAATTGTACCGGGAGCGTTTTTTGAATATACTTACACCTTTCCGGAAAAATTCACCTTGATAGTGGGGAATCGTGTTGATTTTCATAATCAATTAGGGACCCAATGGGTACCTCGGATCCACTTAAAGTGGGATGCCTCAGAAGATTTGATTTTCCGTTTTTCATCTGGAAAAGGATGGAGAAGGGTCAATTTTTTTGCCGATAATTTTGGATTTTTAGCCAATCAGCGACAATTATCTATACAACAAAGCACAGGCTCACCAATGGACATCGCTTGGAATACAGGTGGCAGTGTGAGTTATGATTTTTTTCTGAATAATCGGAAATTGAATGTCGTGTTGGATGCATTCAGAACAGATTTTGAGCAACAATGGCTTTGGGACATGGAGACAGGTGGTACCATCTATGTGTACAAATCACCTGGGAAATCCTTTGCCACCAGTTACCAAATGGAAATTAATTACAGTCCATTGAAGCGATTTGACATCAAAGCTGCCTATCGCTACCAAGATGTGCAAGCAGATTATAAATTAACCAACGGAGGCACAGAGCGATTGGAGAAGCCATTTATTAACAAAGATCGCGTATTGATTAATTTAGCCTATTATACCCCACAAGAAAAGTGGAAATTTGATTATACCTTCCAATGGAATGGCACTAGACGCATTCCAAATGCTGATGTTTATCATGTGCATGATAGTAATCAATTGAATTCAACTAAATTTAGTCCAGCCTTTTCTACTTCCTATGCCCAAATTACCCGAAAATTAAAAAAATGGGAAATGTATGTAGGAGCAGAAAATATGTTTAATTTTAAACAAGAAAATCCAGTCATGTTGGCCTCAAATCCATTTTCAACAGGTTTTGATGCAACAATGGTCTGGGGACCTGTTACCGGAAGAATGATTTATCTAGGAACCAGATTAAAAATTAACTAATATGAAAAAAATCGTTTTAATGAGCGCTTTATTGTTGGGAACAATGGGCGCATTTGCTCAGCATGAGCACCCACAAACTAAAAAAGAAGAAGCTTCTAAAAAAGAAGAATACCAATGCCCGATGAAATGCGAAGGCAATAAAACCTATTCCAAAAAAGGTAAATGTCCCGCTTGTCAGATGGAATTGAAGCAAGTGAAGAAATAGGTGTGAGGTGTGAGGTGTAAGGTGTAAGGTGTGAGGTGTAAGGTAAAAGGTATTTTAATATACACCTAATACCTAATACCTTACACCTTTTACCTTTTTTATCTCTCCCCATGGTCCATATTTATGCTGAGATTCAGAAAACTTATCAGCATATGGACCGAAGGGGTGATCAAAGGGTTTTCCGGCCATTCGAGGCCAATCTTTGCTTATATCTTTTGTGGGTCTTGGCATCGAATTGACAAATGCTGCAACATCCCAGGCTTCCTCGTCGGTTAGTTGTGGGGAGTCGTATTTGACACCAAGTGGCATGTTATATTTTACAAATCCTGCAAAATTAGAGATTCGGTACAGGCCAGCTCCGATGTTGTAGCTATTTTTTCCCCATAAAGGTGGATAGGTATAGGATTTTCCGTTTTCTGCTAATAATCCTTGTCCATCTGCTTGGTGACACGATTGACATTTCGCTACGTAAACTTCTTTTCCTTTCACCGTATCACAAGCTCTTGAAAGAATTTTTAATTTATAAATACCCGACCCTTTGGGCGTTTTTTTCTTTTCTACATCTTGTCCAACCCACTTGATATAAGCTAAAATTGCCTTCATTTCTCTGCTTGTAGAATCCAAGGCTGATCCATTTAAACTTCGTTGAAAACAATCATTGATTCGTTTAATTTGATTTTCTTTTGTGCCTGAGCGTTCTCTGAATTTTGGATAGTTTGCTTGTACAGCAAAATAATTATTTCCCCAAGGTTTGGTACCTGCATCCAAATGACAATTTTGACAATTCATGCCATTTGACATCGATTTAACACTTCCTTTTGGGCCTAAATAATCAGAAGTATGGGCAATCAACTCTTTGCCATATTCAACTAATTCTTTTTCTTGATTTGAAAGATACATCATTCGCCAATCGCTGGGTGCCGTCCATAAATGGGTGAAATTTGAATCGGGCAATGTATATTCCTTTTGTGAACTTGCTTCCTTTGAAGTCGAAGGGATTATTTGAAAGACAAAGGTAACAAACAATAGGATACTAATTCCTAAACCCCAAGTACTAACCGCTTTTGCTTTTTCGAAACTCATGTAAAAATTTTTGGTAAAAGTAGTTTAGCCTGCAAAAAAGCGTTGTGACAATTGTCACAACATTCGAAGCATTCCCTATGTAATATTACATGTTCCTTTTAAATGAGCAAAACGATGAAACATCAAATTTTAATTATTGGTGGCGGAAATGCAGGTATATCACTTGCATCCCAATTATTGAAAAAAGACGATAGTCTAGATATCGCTATTGTTGAACCTTCTGATAAACATTATTATCAGCCTGCCTGGACCTTAGTTGGCGGTGGAGAATTTGATATACATGACACCGTTCGTCAAGAAAGTTCGGTGATGCCACAAGGTGTTCAATGGATTAAAGAATACTGTGACTCATTTCAACCAGAAAGCAATCAAGTGACTCTGAAAAATGGACAACAGATTACGTATGACTACTTAATTGTCGCTCCGGGTATTCAATTAAATTGGTCGGCAATAAAAGGTTTACCAGAAACATTGGGTAAAAATGGGGTTTGTAGTAACTATAGTTTTGAAATTGCACCTTATACATGGGAGTGTATTCAACAAACAAAAAATGGCAAAGCCATTTTTACCAATCCACCAACTCCTATAAAATGCGGTGGTGCTCCACAGAAAATTATGTACTTGGCAGCCGATTATTTCAAAAAGCATAAGTCAAATAACCAAGTAGAATTTTGGTCGGGTGGAACACGTGTTTTTGGTGTTGAGAAATATGAAAAAACCTTAAAGAAGGTAATTGCCAATTACGGTATTCAAACCCAGTTTTTTGTACGATTAGATGAAATTGATGGTCCGAATAAAAAAGCAAAATTTGTAGGTATAGGGGAAGCAAATAAAGAGCAAACTTATTGGGTAGATTATGATATGATTCATGTAACACCACCACAATCCGCCCCAGATTTCGTAAAGAATAGTCCGTTAGCAAATGCCGCAGGCTGGGTAGATGTGAATATTCATACGTTGCAGCACAATAAATATGCCAATATTTTCTCCTGTGGGGATGCAGCTGGACTACCTGTTTCTCGTACAGGAGCCGCTATCCGAAAACAAGCGCCAGTGCTTGTGAAAAACTTATTGGATGTATTACAAGGTCAAAAAGCAACGAGTGATTACAACGGTTATTCTTCCTGTCCAATCATCACCGGCTATGGCAAACTCGTTTTAGCCGAATTCGATTACAATAATCAACCTACAGAAACATTCCCATTTGATCAATCGAAAGAAAGGTATAGCATGTATTTCTTGAAAAAATATATTTTACCCTTCTTATATTGGACGCAGATTTTGCCAGGAAGGATGTAATTATGGGTTTTGAGTTATGAGTTATGTGGAACGAAAAATATCAAAAAACTGAATTTCAATACGGCACAAAGCCGAATGATTATATTAAACAACAATTGGATGGATTGCCAGTTGGAAGAATTTTAGTTCCGGCAGCTGGCGAGGGTCGAGATGCGGTATATGCTGCACAATTGGGCTGGGAAGTTTATGCCTTTGATTCAAGCGAAAGAGCGCTAGATAAAGCGTTAAAATTAGCAAGTGAACATAAAGTTCAAATCCATTTTACCTGTGAAGACGCAACAAAAGTGCAGTATCCGATAACATCATTTGATGCTATTGTATTAACGTATTTTCATTTGCCGGCAGAACTCCGAAAAACCTTTCATCAACAATGTATCAAATGGTTAAAACCGGGAGGAGTAATCATCTTAGAAGGTTTTCATAAAAATCAATTAGGGAACACCTCTGGTGGACCCAAAGATATCAATTGGTTGTTTGATACCAAAACCCTTCAAGAAGACTTTAATGACCTTCAATTTCTTGAATTAGTGGAGAAACAAAGAATCTTAGACGAAGGACCTTTGCATCAAGGATTGGCTGAGGTGGTGCAGATGTGTGGTAGGAAATGAGTTAAATGTTATGGGTTATGAGTTTTGAATTAATGTGGTTAAATTTATATCACATAACCCATAACACATAACTCATAACCTATATCAATGAACATCCTCATCGTCCATGATCAAAAATTACCTGTTTTTACTTATGGTGGAACAGAACGAGTGATATGGTCTTTGGCGAAGGAGTTACATGCCATGGGGCATCAGGTTTCCTTTTTATTACCCAAAGGTTCGAGTTGTGATTTTGCAAGTGTTTATGTTTGGGATCCAACAAGAGATATCAATGAGCAAATTCCAGATCATATAGATGTAGTCCATTTTCAAAAAGATCCTGGAGTTGAAATTAAAAAGCCTTTTGTCGTGACCATTCATGGGAATGGCAATGAGCATAAATACATTCCTTCTAATTATATTTTTGTTTCAAAAGATCATGCAGCCCGACACGGCTCAGAAAATTTTGTGTATAATGGTTTAGATTGGGATGATTATGCCAAGCCTAATTTTAACATCAAACGAACACATTTTCATTTTTTAGGAAATGCTGCCTGGCGTGTCAAGAACATAAAAGGGGCTATTGACATCATCAAACAAACGCCAAAAGAAGAATTAGCGGTTTTAGGTGGTGTTCGTTTTAATGTTAAAATGGGAATTCGTTTTACCTTTAGTCCACGTGTGAAATTTTATGGAATGGTAGGTGGACAACATAAATTTGAATTATTAAATCACTCAAAAGGACTTATTTTTCCTGTTTTATGGCCAGAACCATTTGGTTTAGCCATCACAGAAAGCCTTTTTTATGGTTGTCCTGTTTTCGGTACACCTAATGGATCACTTCCAGAATTAATTTCATCTGAATATGGCTACTTATCTCATGATCCAGCTGATTTAGTAGAAGCCATCGCTCATGTCGACTCATATGACCGCAAAAAGTGTCATGAATACGCACGTGATGTGTTTAATTCAAGAGTCATGGCAGAAAAGTATTATGCTAAGTACTTAGTGAGCCAGTGAGCTCACTTTGCTCACTAGCTCACTTTGCTCACTGGCTCACTAGTTAATACTTCAAATACGCCCAACCTGCTTCTTGTTTCAATACCACTTCTGCAACACCAGAGGGTACGGTACCCGATTGAGGTAGTAAGGTTGAACGATCAATTTTACGTTCACGAATGGTATTTTCACAGGCTTTAAAAAGCACTCCCGTTGCTGCCAATTCAGCAATTTTAGCTTTTTGAGTTGATTTTCCTTCAATCAGTAAGCTGATTCCACTTCCATGAGCTACCACTTCAACTTGTGTATTTGCTCCTAAAGCTGTTTGTAGATTAGAGATATTTCGTACGACACCGTGCCAAACAAGTGTGTCGCTTGTATTCACTTGCACCACTACTTTATGTGTTGGATTTTGTCCCCAAGCAAATGTTGCTAAGGAAACCAATAGCATGCTTAAAAAGAATTTTTTCATAGGTATTTTTATTTTAACGAATCTACAAATTATTCCTGTAAAATTAGAATAGGGTGGAACGGATAAGAGACATTTGTCACGTATTGATGAACCAATCCTAGCTACCTTTGTGTTATTAAAACAAAATAATATGTTTGGATTACTAAAAAAAATACTAGGCTTTGGCCCTTCAGTGGATTTGAAAGAATTGATTCGTCAAGGTGCAAAAATTGTGGATGTGCGCACAGCAGCTGAGTTTAAACAAGGAAATGTAAAAGGTTCAATTAATTTACCTTTACAAACCCTCGGTTCAAATGTAAGTACATTAAAAAAAGACGATGTAATCATTACTTGCTGTGCATCAGGAATGCGTAGTGGAGCAGCAAAACGGTTGTTAAAAAGTCAAGGATATACCAATGTACACAACGGAGGAACTTGGATGAATCTTAGGTAATTGTTAATGGTAAATTATTAATTATGGGAAATTTTAAAGAATTAATTCAATCAGATAAGCCTGTTTTAGTTGATTTTTCGGCTGAATGGTGTGGACCATGTAAGCAATTAGCACCAATATTAGAGCAAGTGAAATCGCGTGTAGGAGATGCTGCAAAAATTATAAAAATTGACGTTGATCGCAATCGAAAAGTGGCAGATCAATTTCAAATTCGATCAGTACCAACGATGATTTTATTTAAGGATGGGAAATCTGTTTGGCGACAATCAGGCGTTCAACCTGCGCATGTATTGGAGAATTTAATCAAACAATATTCGTAATTTCGGAGATGAAAAAAATTATTTTGTTAATTGCCTTGACAGGCATTTTAAATGCTTGTTCAAAAACTGGAGAAGGATTACAGAATTTTGATGCCAGCACATTTAATGAAACATTTAAATCGAGCGAGAGCAAGCAATTAATTGACGTTCGGACAAGTGATGAGTTTGTACAAGGACACATTGAAGGTGCGATCAATGCCGATGTTAATTTACCGTCCTTTGGAGAAGAAATTTCCAAATTAGATAAAAATAAAGCTGTTTTTGTATATTGTTTATCTGGAGGTAGATCTTTATCAGCTGCTCAGCAATTAAAGGAGTTAGGATTTAAGGAAGTTATCAATTTGGAAGGTGGTATTCTTGCTTGGAATGCAGCGCAATTACCGCTAACGCAATCTAGTGCTTCTCAACCGCAAAGTAAAGGAATGACTTTAGCTGAATATCAAGCTTTAGTAAAAGGGAAAAAATCAGTTATTGTAGATTTCAATGCAGTTTGGTGTGGACCTTGCAAGCAATTGGCCCCCATTTTAGAGGAGTTTGTGAAGCAACAAAATGGGAAAGTGGAATTGATTAAAATTGATGTGGATCAAAATCAAGAATTAGCGGAAGCCTTAAAAATCGAAGCAATTCCTTACGTAGAGCGTTATGAAAATGGAAATTTAACTTGGAAGAAATTAGGTTTATTTCCTGCTAGTGAATTAAAATAATTGTAGTTGATTGGTTGTGGGTGTTACCTTTTGTGCGCTCATTTTTTGAGAAGGCAAGGGTTTAAGAAAAGATTTAATTTTTTCAATTGACATGCCTTGTATCCATTCTTTTTCATTTTCTAAAGGAAGGATTAATGGCATTCTTTTTTTTGTATTGTGGATTTCTTCCATTAATTCATTGGCAGGTGTAGTAATAATTGAAAAACTTGCTTGCACGTTTTTCGTTTTTGGATTGTTCCAAATAGCATAAATACCAGCTAGGGCAAATGGGCCTTCATCTTTTAAACAGATTTTATATTCAAATTTTTCTTTTCCCACATGCTGCCATTCAAAAAATCCGTCAACTAATATTAGACAACGTTGTTTTAGGATAGAAGGTTCAAAGGAAGCCTTATCAAAAATTGTTTCTGATTTGGCATTGAGTGTTTTTAAGGGAAGCTCTCTTGCTTGTAACTCGTTGGCCCAAGATGGGATAAGTCCCCAAGGGATTAGTTGAATATCATTCGGTTTTCCTTGTGTAATAACGGGAAGAGCAACTTGGGTAAAGCCTGATTGTTTTCCTTTTGTCAACAAGGATTCTTCAAATTTAGCCTGAGCTTCAAATCTTTTTTCAAGTGCTTTTTTTGAACTTTGTTGATCTGTATAATAACACATTGAACTTTTTCGTTAGATAAGTTGTTATCAAAATTAAAGTTTAAAAAAATGAAAACCTTACGTAAACTAGGAATAATTTTTTTTACCGTTATTAGTCTGCAAGCCTGTGGACAAACCAACTCAAAATCTTCACCTAAAATGGAAAATATCCCGACTTCTGAAGCCGAATGGAAAGCAAAGTTAAGTCAAGAAGAATATTACATTTTACGTCAAAAAGGGACAGAAAGACCCTATACTGGTAAATTTTTAATGCACAAGGAGCATGGATTTTATACCTGTAGAGGTTGTGGAGCTAAATTATTTGCTTCAGATTCAAAATTCGATTCTCATTGTGGCTGGCCAAGTTTTGACAAAGAATTAAAAAAAGGGGTGATCAAAGAAACACGTGATTTATCGCTTGGAATGATTCGAACTGAAATTACTTGCGCAAAATGTGGAAGCCATTTAGGACATGTCTTCGATGATGGTCCGACTGATACAGGTTTGCGCTATTGTGTGAATTCTGTTTCCCTAGGATTTGAGAAGGAATAGTGGTTTGAAGTTATGGGTTATGAGTTATGGGTTATGGGTTATGAGTTATGGGTTATGAGTTATAGGTTATAGGTTAAAACTTATTCCTTTTCTTAATCATTCCCCAGATGGTGTCTTTGACGCTGTTCATGACTACAAATGCCTCTGCATCAATTTTTTCAATTTCACTGTTTAATTTATTGAGCTCCAAACGGGTAATTACCGTGTAAAGTATATCGATTTCTTTACGAGCGCCAGTTTTGCCATAACCACCTTGACCTTTGTAAATAGTGACTCCTCTGCCTAACTGATTAAAAATCATGTGTTGTATTGCCTCATTTTTGATTGAAATGATTGTTACGCCAATATATTCTTCTATACCTTCTACTAAAAAATCCAAGGTTTTTGAGGCGGATAAATAGGTGATCATTGAATAAAGGGCTTTTTCAATCCCTAAAAAATAGGCTGCAGCACCAAAAATGATGATATTGATCACCATAATAATATCTCCAATCGTGGTGCT
Organism: Bacteroidota bacterium; assembly: GCA_041180785.1. Taxonomy (GTDB): domain Bacteria; phylum Bacteroidota; class Bacteroidia; order Cytophagales; family Spirosomataceae; genus Sandaracinomonas. Next base: position 13,727 of record JBEGQV010000150.1, read on the forward strand.
GAATTTTTTACTTAAATATATGCCTAATACTTCCGTGCCATCAATAACTGCCCCTCCTCGAATGGCAAATCCAATTCCTGCTCCGAGAAAAAAACCGCCAAAAACGGCAACTAATAAATTATCGTTGGTTACATTAGGGAAATGAACAGCAGATATTGATCTCTTATATCAAACCTCTGAAGATATTTTTTTTCACCAAATCACTTTACTCACTTGCTCACTGGCTCACTTTGCTCACTTGATCAATGCGGCAACTTATCTCTCAATAATCCGTAGGTCCAGGTGCCAGCAATAGCACTTAAGATCACAATTCCGATTGATAATACCCCAGAGCCTA
>JBEGQV010000151.1:0-3390 GCA_041180785.1 Bacteroidota bacterium
ATAGGAGATTTATCATGGCTTACATGAACCAAGAGAAAAAAGCAAAAATCGTTGCTGCTGTTAAACCCATTCTGAAAAAGTATGGCGTCAAAGCCAGCTTTGCTGTTCGTAACCATTCTACTATTTGCCTGAATGTCAAGGCTGGCAGTATCGATTTTATTGAAAATTTTGTCGAAACTGGACAACGTATGTCGGAAGACCAAGTTGCCTACATTCGCAAGAATAAGTCCATTGATGTAAATCCGTATTGGTTCCAAGAGCACTTTTCTGGTAAAGCGAAATCGTTTTTGACCGAGACCTTTACTGCTATGAAGTCCGCAGGAAATTGGTATGACCGTTCGGATGCTCAAACGGATTATTTTGATACCGCTTACTATGTTGATGTTAACATCGGTTCTTGGAAAAAACCTTACGAATTGGTGAAGTGATGGAAATTCTAGACACTTATTGGTTTTCTAATATCACTGGCTGTGTTGGTATCGTGAAAGTTTTAGACAAGTGGGATGGAATCAAGTATTATATTGGTCATGCTGGTGGTTATGATTCTACCCATGATGCTGAACAAATTGCTGGTTGGGGTAGTTCGTTTCCGACCGAAGCTGGCGATAAACTTTTTGGAGTGCGATGATGCTGACATGCATTTATGTACGAAACAAAAACCGAAAAGAATTCATCAATGCATGTATCAATATCTTCATGCGAAAATTGAAGATACAAAACAGCCGTTGGAATCTTATTGTTTTGTCCACTAAGGATTTGAAAAAGGAACAGAATTCAGCAGGCATGGTTTATCAAGGTGAAGAAAATACTCTGGTCATGGAGTTAGATTCTAAACTAGATGGCGATGGCTTGATCGATACGATATCGCATGAAATGATTCATGTTAAGCAGATTGCTACTGGTCTGCTGCGCGAGACAAAAGGAAAAACTTATTGGCGTGGTAAACTTGTGGATCGCAAAAAGGTTAAATACTGGGATCAGCCTTGGGAGAAAAATGCATGGAGAAACCAAGCTATTCTCGCAAATTCAATTTATCGTTTAGTACCAATCAAAAGGAAAAATCGAAAGTGAAGAGAATCAAAAATCCTGTTGCAAAGGATTTGCGTACCCCTAAGTATGAAATGCGTGTCGTTCCTTTGAAGAAAGTTTATGACCGCAATAAAGATAAGAGCAATATTCTTAAGGAGTTACGCGGTGGATTTTGACGGCATATTTTTTCTTCCCGATAAAGAAGATGATGATGCTGTTATGGTATCTCATTTTTCATTCAAGGATGAATATGCTAACGGTACGCCTGTTGGTTCGACTTCGATAGGTGATATGTTTCATGTTGCTTTTTTTGTTGAAGATGAAGATGGGCTGCCAAAACTTGATGGAGCATTCGAAGCAATTTTTGGCGATCCAACGACATATGTTAAGGGGTTGGTAGGATCGAATGTTTTTGGATGCTTGGTAAGAAAAACAGACAGGTCACAAAAATGGTTTGATGATTACCTCACAGACATTGAAAAAAGTGTTATGATGCGAAGAATGATTCGGATGTGTAAGTCAATCGCTGAAACGAAATGAGGACTATATTATGCCAAACTGGTGCTACAATACTGCTACATTTACAAACGAAGATATCACGAAAGTAGATGCCTTAGAAAAGTTTTTGGATGAGTTGGATGAAAAAAAAGAAGATTCGCTGTTTTCGTTTTTTCGCCCTCGCCCTGAAGAAAAGAAAGATGAATGGTATGATTGGAATGTAACCAATTGGGGTTGTAAGTGGGATGCATCGGTTCAAGGTTATGAACGCACCAGTGATGACCAGATCACCGTAACTTTTGATACGCCTTGGGCACCTCCTAATGTTTTGTATGAATATCTTGCGCGAGAAACTGATTGGTATCCAGCAGCATACTACCTTGAAGAAGGAATGGCGTTTGTTGGATATGTAGATGGCGAAGAAGATGATTATTATGAATATACTGATGCTGCGTCACTAAATAGCATTCCTGAGCATATCGTAGAACATTGGAATCTTCGAGAGCAGTTGGAAGAGCAAGAAGAGGATGAAGAATTTGATGAGGAAGGTGTCGAGTTGACATTGGATCCAGAATTCGATGCAAGATTGCAAGAATTGAAGGACGAATTTGATGCACTTATGATGCCTACGGAAAAAACTTTGCTATTTGATGATGAAGAAGCGAAAAATTGGCTAAAAGACCTGCTGCGTGAAAGCGCAATCACGGTTACTTTCACAAAAAAAGACGGAAGTGAACGAGCCATGTATTGTACGCTGTTGGAAAATAAAATTCCTGCGGAAAAAACACCGAAAGGCACTGGAAAAAAAGAAAATTCCGAATCTTTGGCAGTTTTTGACTTGGAAAAAGAAGAATGGCGCAGTTTCCGTTGGGATTCTGTTAAGAAAATTGAGTTTGGGCTTGGAGAAAAGCAAAAGTGAAGAAATTTATCATCGAAACCATTCAAACTTTCCACGAAACCCATGTAGTAGAAGCGGAAAATGAAGAAATGGCGCGAAAAATCGTTGAATATTCGGATTACAATTCATCACAATGGCTTGGACAGAATATTTTGACGGTTCGTGATTTTTCAATCTCTGAAATTGAACGGCTCTTGGCTTCAGATGGGTATTTTTTCAAAGGTTGTGCAAGTATTGATGAAGAAGGAATGTTGTACTACAAAAATTTTGATGGTTCTGTAAATCAAAACATGAATCGCCGCAAAGTTTTTGAAAAGTAACAATGGTATGCGGGTATGGTGAAATTGGCAAACACAGCGGGCTTAAAACCCGCCGCTTCGGCTTGACGGTTCGATCCCGTCTACCCGCACCACCAAGGCAATGAATGAAAAATAATTTGACAATAGTGTGAATCTAAGATATAATTTTGCTAAATAGAAAAAGCAAGTTAGAAAATAACTTGACATTAAACCAAAGGTATAGTAAACTTCTAAAATGAAAACGATAGCTGTAAAAACTGTGTTGAAGAAAAGTCTTTCCCTTAATTGCGGATGGACAGGTACACCTTCACGCCCACAGTTCGCAGCCATTGAGTATGACCGTGAGGGTTTTGTAAAGTAAGTTAGATACAAGTTTATTTTACAAAACCCTCTGAGATGAAAGTCCAGAGGGTTTTTTGTTTTAGTATTATCGTTCTTTTACAATTCGGGTGTTTTTGTTGGGGATTGGTGTAGTGGTAGCACAGGAGCCTTTGAAGTTCTTAGTACAAGTTCGATTCTTGTATCCCCTGCCAAAATTTAACAACACTTTCCACGCCTCTCATAGAAGCGAACCAGGAAGGTTACTATGGTGTCTATAGTGTAGTGGTCTGCACTCCATGCTGTGAACGTGGAAGTATGAGTTCGATCCTCATTAGACACCCCAAT
>JBEGQV010000152.1:0-8087 GCA_041180785.1 Bacteroidota bacterium
AGTAATTCTTCCAACGTGAAAAATGATTTAAAAAACGTTCAAATATTTGATTATTCGTTGAAAGGGTTCCGCCAAACAGCTTGCCGATCCATCGGATTAATCTGTGGTGATTTCATCACCACAGGTATAGGTAGTCAGTTCAACACTTCCACCGTCCTTGGTTCGCATAGCAACATCACTTGTCATGAATTTCCAGAAAGATACATACCCTCCTTTTCATGGGGTAAAGCACCCAATTTCGAGAAATTTACATTAGAAAAGGCCATTGCAACTGCAGCTACCTGGTCAAAAAGCAAAAACAACGAACTGGCAGAAAAAACCATTCTTCGTATGCATGAAATTTGGAAAGGGCTGTAATCTTTCCGAAATTCGCATTCCATTCCTGTTATGCAATTCAAAGAAATCCCCGGTTTAGAAAACACGAAAAACCTTTTAATTAAAGGGGTTTTAGGAAATCATATTGCACATGCACAATTATTTCATGGCAACAATGGAGGTGCGCAATTGGCAATGACCTTGGCCTATACAGCGTATCTATTTTGTCCGAATCGCAGCGAAACAGATAGTTGTGGAAGTTGCCCTTCTTGCCAAAAAATCAAAAAAGGAATACACCCAGATATCGTATACGTGTTTCCTACCATTACCACCAAAAAAATCACGGAACCTGAATCGGATTTATTTTTACCTGAATGGCGACAATTCATACAGGAATCACCCTTTCGAACCTTATCCGATTGGCTGAGTTTCGCTGGTGCAGAAGGCAACAAACAAGGTGTTATCCCTGTTCGTGAAACAAGAAAATTACCTTTAAAAATTAGCACCAAACCCTACGAGGCCCCGTATCGAGTGATCATCATTTGGAATCCCGAAAGCTTCAATGCTGAATCAGGGAATGCTTTATTGAAAACACTAGAAGAGCCTCCTGCTAATTCGATTTTCTTATTGGCCACTTCTGATATACAAAAATTACTCATTACCATCATTTCAAGAACCCAACGCATCACCATTCCGATGGTTGAAGAAAAGGTTCTTGCTCATTTCCTGATAGAAAATTACCAAGTGGATTCTGATAAAGCACATCAAATTGTAGTGGCTTCTGAAGGCAATATTTCATTAGCCATTGAAAAAGCAAATTCGGAAAGTATGGAAATGACCACCTGGTTTATCGATTGGTTTCGTGCGATTTATCGAAAAAACTTGAGTGAATTAGTTAAATTAGCTGATAAATATGACAAAATGCCCAAAGAAGATCAAAAGGCATTACTCGAATATTGTTTATTTATCTTTCGACAAAGTTTATACCAATGGGCAGGAAATGAAAGCCTTATAACATCTTTCGATAAAGAACGAAATTTTATTAAAAATTTCGCCACTACCATTAACCCCGACTTGTTGGAAAAATTTTCTTCTAACATTTCAGATGCCTATTACCATTTGGAAAGAAATGCTCGAGCAAAAATGATCCACCTAGACCTTTCGCTCCAATTTATTCGATATTTTACCAATTAATAGCTACATGACAACACATATTAAAATAGGTACTCGAAATTCTGCCCTTGCACTTTGGCAAGCTCATTGGATTGGTAGTAAACTTAAACGTGTTGGATTAAGCTATGAATTAGTAGCCATTAGTAGCAAAGGCGATCAAATATTGGATCGATCCTTATCAAAAATAGGATCAAAGGGTGTTTTCACAGAGGAACTTGAAGAAATGCTACGTAATGGAGAAATTCACATTGCCCAACATTCTGCAAAAGATCTACCATCTGATTTACCAAAGGATTTATCTTTAATTGCTTTTACGGAAAGAGAACTACCACATGATGTGTTGCTCAGTATTGATCCTAATTTTGATATATCACAAGCTTCCAAAAAAATAATTGGCACATCCTCTACCAGAAGAAGAGCCATGATGAGTCATTATTACCCTCAGCATGACCTAGTAGACATGCGAGGAAATCTTCAAACACGCTTAGAAAAATTAAAAAATGGGGCATGCGATGCGATGCTATTGGCCTATGCAGGGGTGCATCGAATGGAAATGCAGCATTTCATTGTCAAGCATTTTAACGTTTCAGAGTTTACACCTGCCGTGGGTCAAGGTTCTGTGGCCGTTCAGGCCGCAGCAAATTTGGACAAAAAACTCATTGAACTGATTCGTAGTGCTTGCAATCATGAAGAAACGGAGGAGTGTCTTCTTGCAGAAAGACAAGTTTTAAAAATGCTAGATGGGGGTTGCAGTGTTCCAGTATATGGTCATGCCTGGAAGCAAAACAATGTGATCCACTTAAAAGCTGGAGTGTTTAGCCTACAAGGAGATCAGCACATCAAAACAGAAGCAAGCGGAATGGAGGCGATTGACTTAGGAAACTCAGTTGCTAAAACCTTACAGGAGGCAGGGGCAAACGATTTATTACAAAAAATTAAATCTGAACTATAAATGAAGGTACTTATCACAGGTTCGAATGGACTATTAGGTCAAAAATTGGTGCAATTATTAACCCAACAAGACCAAGTTCAACTCATTGCCACTGCAGTTGGTGAAAACCGACTACCCAACAAAGTCGGCTATACATATGAATCTATGGATATTACCGACCCCCTTGCGATTCAAACCGTATTTGATAAACACCAACCAACACATGTGATTCATACAGCCGCTATGACCAACGTAGATCAGTGCGAGGAAGATCCAGCAGGTTGTGAGATATTAAACATTAAGGCCGTTGATTTCTTAGTTCAAGTTTGCAAAAAGCATGACGCCTTTTTATGTCATCTTTCAACCGATTTTATTTTTGATGGTGAAAAGGGACCATACGACGAACTAGCAAAGCCCAATCCCATTTCAATTTATGGAGAAAGTAAATTAAAAGCCGAAGAAATTGTGATGCAATCTGGTATTCGCTGGTCCATTGCCCGTACCGTTTTGGTATATGGTATTGTGGCCGACATGAGTCGAACTAATATTATTCTTTGGGTTAAAAAATCTCTAGAAGATGGAAAAGAAATTAAAGTAGTTACCGATCAATTTAGAACACCTACTTTAGCCGAGGATTTGGCAATGGGTTGCTGGTTAATCATCAAACAAGAAGCCGAAGGAGTTTTCAACATTTCTGGAAAAGATTTTCTAACCCCCTATGAGATGGCCATTAAAACAGCTGATTTCTTTCATTTAGATAAATCTCTGATTCAACAAGCCGACTCAAGTACCTTTACGCAAAAAGCCAAACGCCCACCTAGAACAGGATTTGATATCTCAAAGGCCCAAAATCTATTAGGATATGAGCCACATTCCTTTGAGGAAGGGATAGAGGTTATGAGTTATGGATTATGAGTTATGGGTTAAGTGCTTTCCATAAAACATCCTTCAGTTCTTGCAAACCTTCTTGTTTCACTGAGGAAACAAATACTAAAGGTAATTTTTTAGGCAAAGAAGCGCGGATTTCAGCTTCCATTTCAGGAATAGAAAGATCCATTTTAGACACAACTAGTACTTTTTGTTTATCGGCCAATTCCGGATTGTATTTTTTCAATTCTTTCAAAAGAATTTTATAGGTTTTACCCCAATCTTCTGCATCAGCAGGTATCACGAAACAAAGAATTGAGTTTCGTTCAATATGACGTAAAAAACGTGTACCAAGCCCTTTTCCTTCTGCAGCACCCTCAATAATTCCGGGAATATCCGCCATCACAAACGACTTGTAATCGCGATATTCAACTACACCTAACTGCGGCACTAAGGTTGTAAAAGGATAATCAGCTATTTCTGGTTTTGCCGCTGACATTACAGACAACAAGGTAGATTTGCCGGCATTTGGAAAACCTACTAATCCCACATCTGCCAACACTTTCAATTCCATCACCACCCAAATATCTTGTCCCGGCTCGCCTGGTTGAGCATGTCGAGGAGCTTGATTGGTAGATGTTTTAAAATGTTGGTTCCCTAATCCTCCTCTTCCACCAGCAAGTAATAAAACTTTTTCGCCGTCAGCAGTTACTTCAGCAATTTGTTCATTTGTTTCAGCATTACGCACTATCGTTCCCAAGGGCACTTCGATGTACACATCTTCTCCTTGCGCTCCTGTTCGACGACCACCCTCTCCGCCTTTTCCTTGATCAGCAATGATATGCTTTTGGTATTTTAAATGTAATAAGGTCCAGTGCTGGGAATTCCCAACCAGGTATATGTGTCCACCTCTACCACCGTCACCCCCGTCTGGGCCACCTTTAGGTACGTGTTTTTCTCTACGAAAATGCGTAGAACCACTTCCACCCTTTCCCGACCGAAGGTTTATTTTGACGTAATCAATAAAATTAGATGTCATTTTTCCTTTTTAGGCTTCTAAAATAGAAACGATTTCACTGAAAATTGCCTCAATCTCACCAATTCCATTGATGCCTGTAAATTTATGTTGCGCAAGGTAATAGTTGGCAACTGGAGCAGTTTTCTCTGCATATTCCTGCACACGCTTACGAATTAATGCTTCATTTTGGTCATCTGGTCGACCAGAAGTTTTGCCTCTTTCCAATAAACGATTGGTCAACACTTCCTCGTTTACCTCTAAAGCAATCATATTAGATATTTCAAGGCCATGTTTGCCTAATACCTTATCTAACGCTTCGGCTTGAGCCACTGTACGTGGGAATCCATCAAAAATAAATCCGGCTGCGGATTTATTTTGATTGATCTTGTGATCAATCATTCCAATGACTACCTCGTCAGGTACCAAAATCCCTTGATCCATTAATTTTTTGGCTTCAAGTCCAAGTTCCGTCCCTGCAGCAATTTCTGCGCGCAATAAATCGCCAGTTGACAAATGGATCAAACCATACTTTTGAATAATTTTTTCGGACTGCGTTCCTTTTCCTGCACCCGGAGGGCCAAATAACACTAAATTGATCATGTTTGAATCTTATGGGGTATTATAAGGTACAAAGGTACTAAATGCCTGATGAATATAAAAATAGGTCTAAAAATCAGTAATATATTGCATAATTTTAAGATTTGTTTACATTTTTTTTATTGACAATTTATTTGATTATATAAAGATAAACTTTAACTTGACAAGGAATGCTAAACGGTTTTAGCATTTGTTTATTGTATCAATCTAATACATTTTCTATGAAAAAACTCTTTTACACAAGCAAAATGGTCTTTTTGATGGCAATGATGCTGACACTCTCGTGGGCAGCGCTTGCACAAGACCGAAAAGTAACGGGTTCCGTGTTGGATGCCAAGGGACAAGGCATTCCAGGAGCATCTATTTTAGTGAAGGGAACAACCACAGGTACAACTTCGGATGTAAATGGTGGATTCTCCGTAACAGTTAAAAGTGGTTCTGCTGAATTGCAAGTTAGTTCAGTGGGCTACATCCCAAAAGCTGTAGCGGTTGGGTCTCAGTCTTCTATCAAAATAACTTTAGATGAAGACGTTAGTCAATTAAACGAAGTAGTTGTAACAGGTTATACTTCTCAACGCAAGAAGGATATCACTGGTGCAGTTGCTGTTGTTGGTTCTAAGGAATTAACTGCCTTACCTGCTGCCTCTGTAACTCAAATGTTACAAGGACGTGCATCGGGTGTGACCGTTGGTAACGACAACTCACCGGGTGGTGGAACCATGGTTCGTGTTCGTGGTTTTGGTTCCATTAACAACAACTCACCTCTTTACATCATTGATGGTGTACCAACACAAGGTACCTTGAACCAAATCAACCCAAATGATATTGAGTCGATGCAGGTATTAAAAGATGCATCTGCGGCTTCCATCTATGGTGCGCGTGCTGCGAATGGTGTGGTGATCATCACTACTAAACGTGGCGGTGAAGGTGAACCTAAAATCAATTTCGACATGTACACGGGTACACAAACGGTTGGTAAAACATTGGATTTATTAAACACTCAAGAATTAGGTAGATTCTATTATGAATCAGAGATCGGAGCAGGAAAACCAGCTGGTACTTCTCCATCCGCACAATACCGTTTCGATCCAAGTGGTAACCAAACCATAGCTGATTACATTTATCCAAACGTATATGGTGATTTACCTTCTAATTATACCTACACAAATGATATCACAGATCCAGCTTTAGGTAAAACAGCATTCAATATTACGAAAGCAAATAAGCAAGGTACTGATTGGCAGCATGAAATTTTTGGACCCGCTAAAATTTCTAATTACCAAATTGGCGCTACAGGCGGTTCAAAATATGGAAAATATGCAATCTCTGGTAGTTAATTCAACCAAGATGGTATTTTGAAATACACAAGTTATAAGCGTTATTCAGTTCGTGCTAATACGGAGTTTACACGCGGAAATTTAACTTTCGGAGAAAACTTCACGGTTTCTTACGATGAAAGAGTAGGTGTTCCATCGGGTAACAACAACGAATCCAACCCGATTACATTTGCCATTCGTGTGCAGCCAATCATTCCGGTATTTGATATCACGGGTGGACCAAGAGCCTTGGGAGGAACCAATACTTCTGATTTAAATGGTTTCGCTGGTTCTAGGGGATCTAACCTTGGTAATGCACCGAATCCATTAGCAAGACAGTGGAGAGAAAAAGACAATATCACTTATGGTACCCACATGTTTGGTAATGTGTTCTTGGAATACAAAATCTTAAAAGATTTAAAATTCAGAACTAGCTTAGGTTTTGAGTATAATAACTCAAACTTCTCACAGTATTTAAATAGAGATATTGAAGCAGCTGAGCCAAGATCAGCAAATAGCTTAACAGTTTATAACAACTATGATCGAGCAATCACTTGGTATAATACCTTAACCTATAACAAAACGATAGGCGATCATACGATCGGTGTTTTAGCTGGTACGGAAGCCGTTTCAACCTATTCATTTGGTTTCAATGCAGCTAGATCTAACTTTGCTTTTGACGACATGACCTATCGTTACTTGAACATGGGTTCTGCGGCAGGTTTATCAAATGCAGGTTCAGGTGCATTAATTACAGCTTTATACTCGCAGTTTGCAAAAGCCAATTACTCCTATAAGGATTTATTATTAGCAGACTTTACAATTCGTCGTGATGGTTCATCTCGATTCTCTCCTGCTTATCGTTATGGTGTTTTCCCAGCTTTCTCGTTGGGTATGCGTTTAACAGAGCTTTCTTTCATGAAAGATTTAACTTTTGTAAATGATTTAAAAATCAGAGGTGGTTGGGGTAAAACAGGTAACCAGTTAATTCCTAACGTATACAACGCCTATACCTTATTCGTTCCAGATCCAAACAACAATGCCTACGACATATCAGGTTCAGGTAGTTCAATTGCTCCTGGTTTTGATATTTCACAATTTGGTAATACATCTGGTCGTTGGGAAACGAATACTTCCACTAACATTGGTTTTGATGCAAGTTTGCTGAACAATCGCTTAGATGTGAATTTCGACTGGTATACTCGTACTACTTCTGACATGTTAACGCAGGTACCTATTCCAAAAACGGGTGGTACTGCTTCTATTCCATATGTAAATATCGGTGAAGTAAACAACAAAGGTATCGACTTGAACGTAACTTGGAGAGATAAAATTGGAGATTTCCGCTACTCGGTGAGTGCACAATATAGCCAATACAAAAACACTGTTGTAAAATTGAACGATGATCCAAATGCATCAATCTTTGGATACTCAACACGTCTTCCAGCAATCTCTGTAACGAAAGCAGGATTACCAATTTCTTCTTTCTATGGTTACATCATTGATGGTTTATTTGATACACAAGCTGAAGTAGATGGATGGGCTAAATTCGGTTCATACAACAAAGTTGGTCGTTTCAAATTCAGAGACGTAAATGGCGATGGTGTGATTACGGCAGCTGATAAAACAATCATTGGTAATCCGCACCCAGATTTCACGTATGGATTAAATTTAAATCTTGGATATAAAAACTGGGATTTAGCTGTATTTATGCAAGGGGTTCAAGGTAATGAGATTTTCAACTACTCGAAATTCTGGACAGATTTCAACACCTTCCAAGGAAACCGTTCAAAAGACATGTTGTATAGATCTTGGAGAGCACCGGGTGATGGTTCTATCTTACCGAGATTAGATTCAAACGATGGTACTT
>JBEGQV010000153.1:0-7309 GCA_041180785.1 Bacteroidota bacterium
GAAGCTATGGAAAAGGATGCTGGCATACCGATTACTTCATTACGAGTTGATGGAGGTATGGTGGTGAATCAATTATTGATGCAATTTCAATCGGACATCATAGGTCAAGAAGTTATTTGTCCAAAAATCATTGAAACTACCGCTTTAGGTGCTGCTTATGCTGCTGGATTGGCCGTAGGGTATTGGGCTAACTTAGAAGATCTGCGAAAAAATTGGGCCATTGCAGGCACTTGGCAATCGAAAATGTCGACCGAAAAAAGAGAAAAATTACAATCTCAATGGAAAAAAGCAGTCACGAAGAGCTTTGATTGGGAGGAAGAGTAGTCGAACAAAAATTATCAGACAACTTTTAAGTAGAAGTCCTAAATTGCAGGGGGAAAGGGGCGGCATTTTCCCCTAAAAAAAAGTCAAACAAGTGCAAAAGAAAAAACTGATATTTTATTAACAAAAAAGGCTGCGTAATGCAGCCTTTTTTTATACTTTAGAAGTTTCCTTCTTTTTTGACTTGGGTTCTATTTCAATGGTTTTAGTTTCTCTCTTCTGTTGATATCCTAAAATATCTAACATAGAATCACAAGTTTGCTCGTTGGAGAATAATTTAGTGGTAATTGTACCATCTTCTAAACGATCGACGATCACATGCTTAGGTGCTGGGATTAAACAGTGTTGTATACCCCCATAACCACCTAAAGATTCTTGATAAGCTCCTGTATGGAAAAATCCTACATACTGACGCTCCTTATCTTCTTCAAAAATTGGTAAATATAAATCGGCACTATGCGCTTCTGTATTATAAAAATCCATAGAGTCACATGTTAATCCACCCAAATTGACTTTTTGATAAGGTGAACTCCAATTGTTGACTGGCAACATGATGTATTTCTGGTTCATTCCCCAAGAATCTGGTAATTGCGTAATAAATGAACCATCAATCATATACCAAAGCTCTTTGTCGTTTTGAAGTTTCTGGTCAATAATTTCATACAAGACAGCCCCACTCTCCCCTACAGAATAAGACCCAAATTCTGTAAAAATATTAGGTACAGGCACATTATTCTTGCTGCAAATCCACGCAATTGATTCTACAATTTCATCGACCATTGCCTGGTAATCGTAATTAAATTGTAAGGAAGTTTGAATGGGCAATCCTCCTCCTAAATCGATAGAATCTAATTCTGGACAAATCTTTTTCAACTCACAGTATTTGTAAACGAAACGAGATAATTCAGACCAATAATAAGCAGAATCCTTGATGCCCGTATTGATAAAGAAGTGTAACATCTTTAAATTAAACCGCTTATTGGGTTTAATCTTCTCCAAATATAAAGATGAAACATCTGAATAACGTACACCTAAACGAGATGTGTAAAATGAAAAATCAGGTTCTTCATCGGTTGCAATCCGAATGGCAATATTAGCCTTCTCAGCTGTAATTGCCTTTTCGTAATATTCTATTTCTTTTAAATTATCAAGTACCGGAATACAATTGAATCCCTCATTGATCATTTCAGAAATATATTGAAGATATAAAGGTTGCTTGTACCCGTTGCAAAGAATATAAGTTGATTTGGCAACTTTTCCTCTTTCATAAAGTGATCTGATAATTGGAATATCAAAAGCACTACTCGTTTCTAAGTGTACATTATGCTTAATGATTTCTTCCACGATGAAAGAAAAGTGCGAAGATTTCGTACAATAACAATACGTGTAATTCCCTTTGTAATTGTATTTTTTAATCGCATTACGAAACAACAATTTCGCATTTTCGATATGCTCACCAATTTTTGGCAAATAGGTAATCTTTAGAGGTGTACCATATTGCTTAATAATTTCCATCAGAGGTACATTGTTGAATAACAATTCATTATCCTCATTGATGTTGAATTCCCTCGTTGGAAATTCGATGGTTTGATCAATTAGATCTACGTAATTTTTCATTAGGCAAAACCATTTTTTTTAAAAGTCGAAAAACGACATTAGAAAAAGTGTGCAAAACTGCAATAAAAGTATGTACTTTGCAAACAATTCTACATAGAACTTATGTTAAAAATTCATTTTATCGCAATAGGCGGAGCAGCCATGCACAATTTGGCATTGGCATTACAAAAAGTAGGTCACCAAGTATCTGGGTCAGATGATGAAATTTACGAACCTTCGAGAACCATATTAGAACAAAATGGTTTACTTCCTGCCACAGAAGGTTGGGATCCGAATCGCATTACGCCAGATGTAGATGTTGTGATCGTAGGAATGCACGCGAGAGCTGATAATCCGGAATTATTAAAAGCGCAGGAATTGGGATTAAACATTGAATCCTATCCTTCTTTTATGTATGAATACAGTAAAAACAAACAACGAATTGTGATTGCTGGTAGTCATGGTAAAACAAGTATCACCTCCATGATTTTACATGTGCTAAAAAAATTAAATCGAAAATTTGATTATTTAGTCGGAGCAAGAATTGAAGGATTTGACCTAATGGCCCAATTATCAGATGCTCCGATCATCATCATTGAAGGAGATGAATATTTAGCTTCACCAATAGATAGAAGAGCAAAATTCTTGTTATACCAACCGCATATTGCCTTAATTTCTGGCATCGCTTGGGACCACATCAACGTCTATCCAACTTTTGAGTCCTACACAAATAGTTTCAAAGAATTGATTAAAGAATTACCGAAAGCGGGTACTTTGATCTATGATGAAACGGATGAAGAACTAAAAAAATTAGCCCCTCTATCAAAAGAGGATGTCAACAAAATTGCCTACAATAGTCACCCAGCCACGATTCAGAATGGCAAAACGACACTGAAAGGAATCGATGGCAAATCCTATGAGATTTCTATTTTCGGTAGTCACAATTTAAAAAACTTAAACGGTGCCCGCTTAATTTGTGAACAAATTGGCATTGAGGCATCTGAATTTTATGCATCCATTCAGGACTTCAAAGGAGCTGCTAAACGTTTAGAATTAGTGAAGGATAAAGGAGACAGCATTATTTATAAAGATTTTGCACATGCTCCTTCAAAGGTTAAAGCTACCACCGAGGCTGTGAAACAGCAATTTCCGAATCGGAAATTATTTGCTTGCTTAGAATTACATACGTTTTCCAGCCTTAATCCGGCCTTTTTACCCCAGTACGAGGGCACATTGAATTTGGCAGACGAAGCCGTGATCTTTTTGAGTGAACACGCACGCGCCATCAAAAAAATGGACAAATTGGAAGAATCAACTGTCCAAAATTATTTTAAGCACCCCAATTTGACCGTAATTCGAACAAAAGAGGACTTGCAGAATTTTTTACACACCAAAAATTGGACAAATACTAATCTCCTAATGATGTCCTCAGGGACGTTTGATGGAATTTCATTCCAAGATTTATAGTAAGCAAGTGAGCGAGTGAATTAGAATATTTATACTCTGCTCACTTGCTCACTCTGCTCACTTGCTCACTCTGCTCACTTCTAACTATTTAATATCGCATCCAACTCGGTTTTAAAGCCGGTTAGCAACATTTCTTTGATGGATATTTTTCGTTTTTGTGTATTAATCTTCGATTGAATGGGCTTATCTGCAATGGTACCGTCAGCTTCAACTTCGGAGATAAACACCTCAAGTTCACTACGTTCTTTTTTGCTCATGTAATCCATTTGATTAATCATGATTTTCAACTGCTCTAAACGCGGTTTTTCGTTTAGATTGGCATGACGATATGAAATGACGCGCAACAAATAATTCATTTCAAATATCTTATCACATACATTTCTAAATCGCTCAGACAACTGTCGATCAACCATTTTCACCTTAGCGGCAAGATCTTTCCACTTCATTAAATGTGCCTTGGCTAGTTCAGCGGTCTTCACCATATTAGGCTGATCTTTGAATTTCTCCTCCAACTCAGCTGTCATTTGCTGCATTTCCTCTACACGAGGATCAATCTTAGGTTTCACAATAATCCCCTTCGAACGATTATACGAATCGAAGAACATATCATTCGCCTTTTTAAAGGCTTTCCATAACTGTGATTGTTTTTTTGGAGGTAATCCAATGACCGTTTTCCACTCTTTTTGAAGTTCTTTAACCTTTTCAACGGCTTCGTCAAAGTTACCCGACTTACGCAGTTGGTGAACTAAGTCTACATAAGATTGTAACTGCGTAATTTTTTCATCAATCTGACGATTTTTCTCCTCGAAAAATGCTCTTCTTCTTAGGAAAAAATTATCGGAAATTTCTTGAAAATCTAAATTGATTTGATCTTGTATCTCCTTTTCAACAGGCCCAGTCTTCAACCATTTCGATTTTACTTCTAAAAAACGATCTGTTGAGGCCACTACATCTTCCTCTGCTGCAATTGCCTTTGCATCTTCAATTAAAGCTCTTTTAATTTCAAGGTTTTTTTCTTGATTGGCCTTAATCAATTGCTTTAAATGCTCTTCTAAAATATCTAATTCCTTAAACAATGGAATAAAGTCTCCCAATCCATCAAATTCAGCCAAATAGGCTTTCATTTGAACAACTTTTGTTAAAAAAGAACCTTTGTTTTGAACCTCTTCAACTTGTTGAATTAATTTTTCAACTTTTGATTTGGCTAATTCAAAACGGTTGACAAAATATTGAAGTGCTTCTTCTTCTGTATTTCGCACAAAACCGATTTCTCTTTCAGGAAAATTTAAATAGGATTTAATGTACACTTTGCCATCACGACAAAAACCGTAATTGTTGCTTGAGAAGGATTCCATAAGTTAATTGAATGAGCTTCCAGCAAAACTTTCGCTCAATATTTTAGTAATTATTAAAGGGTAGTTAATTTTTAAGGATTCAAAAATAAAAAAATAAATTAGAATACAAAAGAATTGAACATTAAATGAATGTAAATTACGATATTTGCAGGCTAAATTAAATTGTACAATGAGTAACGAAACCATCATCTTCTCCATGGAGAGAGTATCCAAAACGATACCTCCTCAAAAAACGATCATCAAAAACATCTATTTATCTTTCTTTTACGGAGCAAAAATTGGTGTATTGGGTCTCAATGGATCAGGTAAATCAACTTTACTTCGAATCATTGCAGGCAAAGATAAAAATTACACAGGAGATGTGGTTTGGTCGCCAGGGTACACTGTCGGACTATTGGAACAAGAGCCTGATATTGACCCCAACAAAACAGTATTAGAAGTTGTAGAAGAGGGCGTAGCAGATGTAAAGGCCTTGTTAAAAGAATTTGACGAAATCAATGAAGCGTTTGCAGATCCAGATGCCGACTTTGATAAATTGTTAGCTCGCCAAGGCGATGTGCAAGAAAAATTAGACCATCTGAATGCTTGGGAATTAGACAATCGATTGGATAAAGCCATGGATGCCCTTCGTTGTCCACCAGCAGATGCCAAAATTGGAGACCTATCAGGTGGAGAAAAACGTCGCGTGGCACTTTGTCGCTTATTGCTTCAGGAGCCAGATGTGTTATTATTAGATGAACCAACGAACCACTTGGATGCTGAATCTGTGTGGTGGTTAGAAGAATTTTTACGTCAATACAAAGGAACAGTAATCGCTGTTACCCACGACCGTTACTTCTTAGACAATGTTGCTGGCTGGATTCTAGAATTAGATAGAGGCGAAGGGATTCCTTGGAAAGGTAATTACTCTTCTTGGTTAGAACAAAAACAAAATCGTTTAGCTCAAGAGGAAAAGACGGAATCAAGACGTCAAAAAACCTTACAAAGAGAATTGGAATGGGTTAAAATGGCTCCCAAGGCACGACAGGCCAAATCGAAAGCACGTATTGGTGCATACGAAAAATTATTATCTGAAGAAAACAAACAGAAAGAAGACAAATTAGAATTATTCATTCCGGCAGGTCCACGTTTAGGAAATAAAGTTATTGAGGTACAAGGTGTTTCCAAAGCCTTTGGCGATAAATTACTTTTTGAAAACTTAAGTTTTCAATTACCTCCGGCAGGTATTGTGGGAATCATTGGACCAAATGGTGCTGGAAAGACGACCTTATTCAAATTAATCACAGGTCAAGTGCAACCAGATGCTGGAACATTTGAGGTTGGTGAAACTGTACAATTAGCTTATGTTGACCAAGAACACCACCAATTAAAAGCCGACAAATCAGTTTATGAAACCATTTCTGATGGCAATGATTGGATCATGTTGGGCGGAAAACAATCCAATGCCCGTGCTTATGTGAGTAAATTCAACTTTGGAGGTGCAGATCAAGAAAAGAAAATTGGTCAACTTTCTGGGGGTGAAAGAAATCGTGTGCACTTGGCCATGATGCTAAAAGAAGGTGCTAATGTCTTGTTGCTCGATGAGCCTACCAATGATTTGGATGTAAATACCTTACGTGCCTTAGAAGAAGGATTAGAAAACTTTGCAGGATGTGCGGTGATTATCTCCCACGATCGATGGTTCCTCGACCGAATTGCCACCCATATTTTAGCATTCGAAGGAGATTCGCAAGTAGTTTGGTTTGAGGGCAATTATTCAGAATATGAAGAAGCTAAGAAAAAACGCTTGGGTGATGTGACTCCAAAAAGAATTAAATTCAAAAAGATTAATTAATTTGTAAAAATGATGAACTCTAGAGAAAAAATTCAGGCAGTAATCACTGAAATGAACAAAGTCGTTGTTGGTCAGGAACGTCTGATCAATCGGCTTCTGATTGGCTTATTTTCTGGTGGACACGTATTATTAGAGGGTGTACCAGGTTTAGCGAAAACACTAACCATAAATACCTTGGCAAAGGTATTGGATTTACATTTTCATCGCATTCAATTCACACCCGACTTATTACCTTCTGATTTAGTGGGTACCATGATATACAATCCGCAAAAAACGGAATTTGATGTAAAAAAAGGACCAATTTTTGCCCAAATTATCTTAGCAGACGAAATAAATCGTGCCCCGGCAAAAGTACAGTCTGCTTTGTTGGAGGCCATGGCAGAGCGACAAGTAACCATCGGAGACACCACCTATCACCTTGAAAAACCATTTTTAGTGTTAGCCACACAAAATCCTGTTGAACAAGAAGGAACTTTTCCTTTACCAGAGGCCCAGGTAGATCGTTTCATGATGAAAGTTTACCTGGATTATCTTAGCAAAGAAGATGAATTGGAGGTGATGCGCAGAATGGCTGATATTAATTACAGTTCTGAAACACGAACTGTGATGAATTTACAAGACATTTTTGCCATTCAAAAAGAAATTAACAACATCACTATTTCTGAAACATTAGAAAAATATATCATCGAATTAATTTTTGCAACACGTAATCCGGCCGACTACGGATTAACGCAAG
>JBEGQV010000154.1:0-3224 GCA_041180785.1 Bacteroidota bacterium
ATTCGAGAGGTCATGCGAATGTTAAATCGATCGTTTTCGCCCATGTATTGTTCCATTTCATCGGCTGTAACAATCCATGGTCCAATGGCATTGGCAAAATCTTTGCCCTTGTGTGGTCCTAAAGGAATTTCCATTTCTCGCTTTTGAATCGCTCTCGCTGTAAAATCGTTGTAAACTGTATAACCAAAGATGTGTTTTTTAGCCTCTGAAGCAGGAATGTCTTTTCCTTTTTTCCCAATGATACAAGCCATTTCCAATTCTAAGTCCATGCGGGTTTCATTCGCAGGTTTTTTTATTTCGTCTTCCGGTCCATAAATCGCCTGGTGATTGGTGAAATAAAAAATCGGCATTTCGTACCATGCCTGCCCAATCGTATGTCCAAACGATTTAGACGCATTCAGCATGTGCTGCTCAAATCCGATGTAATCTCTAAAACTTCTTGGATTGGGCAAAGGAGCTAAAAGCTTTACCTCTGAAAGGTTGTAATGGGCTTGAACTTCTCCCAATGATTTGATTCGGCTGAAATACACTTCATGGTTGTCGATAAACGACAACATCTCGGTTGGCAAAGACGCATCTGCCAATTGCATGTCTACCACTTGGTTTCCTTGTATCCATCCGATTCTTGATTCGCCGGAGGTATTTTGAAAAGTAACTAATTTCATGTGTTAAATATCTTGTGTTAATGCCATCGTGGTTTTACCCATTAATGCGCCCATATTTGCTCCTTCTGGTAATGCTTGTCCGGAATACTCCATCACTTCCCACTTTCCTAAGGTTTCAGACGCCTCTACTACCATCATGCAACGTTCGAGTCGGCGATCCATAAATTTTACAAAAGCTTCCGTATGGGAAGTGTTTTTCTGCAATTCTTCAACCAAAACGACCGCATCTTCAATGGCCAAAGCAGCACCCGAACCCAATTGTGGAATGGTCGCGTGGGCTGCATCTCCAATCATCATTACTCTTCCTTTATGCCATGGAGCAGGCATTTTCAAAACTTCCAGCGGTCGATAATTCACCAATTTCGGATCTACAATTTGATCAATCAATCCTTGTACCATTGGATTGGGAAATTCTTCCATATAAGATTTTAATCGAGGTACTAATTCATCTTCTGGAATGATGGGATTATCTGCACCTTCTGCCGAATTAACAAAAATATAAATCGACTCTGCAGACATCGGAATAACGCCAATTTTGCTTCTTTTACCGAAATAAATATACCCAGTATCTAATCCTTCTGGACGCTTCAACGGATATCTCCAAACCGACAAGCCCACATATTGTGCCGTGTATTCACCAAATACCATACCTCTGATTTTCGACTGAATACCATCTGCTCCAATCACCAAATCGTAACTCGATTTTTCTCCATTGGAAAAGCCAATTTCCACTTGTTCTCCATTATCAAACAAAGATTCAACTGTATATCCCATACGGTAATTGACCCCCACTTCTTGACATTTTCTAAACAAAATATCGTGAAGGGTTCGTCGAGAAATTCCGTTATGTGATGGAAATTTGCCAATTGGTGGAGTTCCTGCCAGGCCAATTGGATGTCCATGCGCAAGGCACAATTTAACCATTGGATAGGGTGAACCAAGGCGCATCGCCTCTTCTGCAACCCCTAAGGAATCTAATGCGCGGAGCGCATTAGCCTGTTGAATAATTCCAACTCCATATACATTGTATTCGGATTGAAGTTCATTAATCTCGACCTCAATACCTGCCTGACGAAGAGCAATTGCAACCGATTGGCCTCCAATACCTCCTCCAACAACTAATACCTTCTTTACCATATATTTCCTTTTAAATAAATCCTTTAATTCTGTTTTTCATAATGCAAAACCTGAGGAGGATTTGCAAAAAATGGACCTATCAGCGCTCTCCATTGTGTAAATAAATCTGAACCTCTAAAGCCAATCGTATGGTCTTCTAACGTTTCCCAATAGATAAAAAACGTATACCGGTTTGTTTCCTCAATACATTTATTTACCTCGATGCGAACAAAGCCTTTCGACTGCGCAATGACTTTTTTGGCTTGTTCCAAAGCGGCTTCAAATGCACTGTTTTGACCCGCTAAAATTTCTATGTTTGCTAATTCTAAAATCATCATTAATCAGGTAAAATGGCTACGCAACGAGTCCAACCGGCACTTGCTTTTTCGATTTTTGCTGGGAAACAAGCCACTTTAAATCCAAATGGAGGCAATTGTTCTAAATTGGCTAATTTTTCAATTTGGCAGTATTCTTTTTCAATCCCCACATAATGTGCTTGCCAAATAATTCCTGGACGAGGATTTTTCTTGTATTCCTCCACTTGTAAATGCAGTGGAATATCCCATCCCCAACCATCAATTCCCATGACTTTAATGCCTTGGTCGATCAACCAATGTGTTGCAGCAGCTGAGGCTCCCACGTGTACACGCGCATATTCGTCTTGGTGCAAACGTTTGTCGGCATCACAACGAATTAAAACAATATCTAAAGGCTTTAACTGATAATTGATCGCAGCCAATTTTTCGATTAAATCTTCGGGTTCAAACATGTAGCCGTCGGGTTTGTCGGTAAAATCCAACACCACGCCATCTTGAAAAAACCATTCTAAAGGCATTTCATCTATGGTTCTTGAGGGCTTTCCTTCACTTGTTGGGAAGTAGTGGTACGGTGCATCAACGTGCGTACCACAATGGGAGGTTACGGTTAAAAATTCACCAGCCGGACCATTGCCTTCAATAAAAACCCCTTCGAGTCCTTCAAACAATTTTCCGCCCATTTTTTTGGCGCCTTCTTTGTGGTCTTCATACACAATTTTTGTTGGAAGCGGTTCTTTGATTTTTTCCGAAATCGTCACCGATAAATCTATTATTCTCATAATTATTTCAATAAGCGACCCCCATCAACCGTGATGATGGATCCAGTAGTAAACGTTAAATGATTGCTTGCCACATAAACGGCTTCGGCAACGTCGTTGCCAGAGGCAAAACGCTCTAAAGGCGTTTTGTTTTTTTGTTCTTGTAAAAATTCAACAGGAAAGTTTTTGGTGTATTCTCCTTCTACAAACCCTGGTGAAATGGAAACAACGCGTATGTCGGGCGCCAAGGCTCTTGCCAAGGACTTGGTCATGCTGTCTACCGCAGCCTTAGATGCACAATAAGCAACATTGCTTCCCATGCCAAATTGCCCAGCAATGGATGAAATATTCACAATGCAAGAAGAGCT
>JBEGQV010000155.1:0-11602 GCA_041180785.1 Bacteroidota bacterium
GGAACCCAAGGAGGTAAAATTCTACGCTTAAAAGGAAAAGGAATAAAAGAATTAAATGGGTATCAAACAGGAGATCAATTAATTCATGTGAATATCTGGACTCCCAAAACCTTGAGCAGCGAGGAAAGAGAAACTCTCGAAAAACTAAAAGATTCTCCAAATTTTACCCCTAATCCGGGAAAATCGGATAAGGGGTTTTTCGAGAAAGTAAAAGATATGTTTAGTTAGTTTTAGCAATTTGAGCATTAAACATTGCCTCTAATTCAGCATATTTATTAGGGGCAACGTTATTTTCCTTCATTGCACTAATGACTACATTCATCTCATAAAGCGCTAATTGAATATCGCGTTGGTAGTGACCAATATCATTAGCAAAGTAATAATTCAAAGCTTTATTATTTCTTCGAACAATTGTATTGGCCATCTCCATGGCTTTTTTATCATCTTTACACGCAAGATATAATCCGACCATACTAGCTGAAAATTGATCATATGGAATCACTTTATTAGGCATCACTTGCTCTAAATGATCCAGAACTTTTTTTGCCATTCCAATATTTCCTTCACGCACTAATTGATCAGCTAAACGATATACGTTTAAGCGTGCCGTAACGGTTGGAATACCTAGGTAAAAATCACCATGGTAATAAACCTTTTCATTGTTAAGATTTCTCCAATACATTTTATGCATAAAATTATTGGTCATGATTTTTGAATTCACAAAACCATCTTTTGCACCTGCAATCTTAAAGGGCATTAATCGGTAGGCATATCCTTCCAATTGCATACTTTCTTTTAAGCCAAGGTATTGTTCACCAGGTAAAGTAGCTGCAAAATACACAGGACGTTCCCAGCCATTTAAGGCATTGTTAGCAATGATTTCTAATTGGATTAATTCTCCTTTAAAGATATTGTGTGAAGGTAATTTCCAAGATAATGTTGAACCTAAAAATGGAACAAACTCTTTAGGAAACCATTTAGATGCCGCAATTTTTGCGGCATCTACAGGCACAACCACCGAGTCACATGGGAACGTATTAATCATTTCCCCTGATTGAGTTTGTGCCTTGATTCGCGGATCATCATTACGAACAAGCTCAAGGTAGTCGGGCAAAGACATAGCCGCAATACCCGGATTCTCATTGTACATAATTTGATCATTTACACCTTCCAAGAATAAATCTTTTTTCAATTTAATGGGTAATGCCTCCGACAAGTAGGTTTTACGCTTCATTTGATCGATATACCAATCTGTACCCAATAAAGACAAATTACACACACGAACATCTGTTCTAAATCCTTCCACTTCTTGTAAATACCAAAGTGGGAAGGTATCATTATCTCCACCGGTAAATAAAATTGCATTTGGAGCACAAGAGTTTAACATATTCTTGGCAAAATCAATTTGGTGATAGCGCCCACTACGATCGTGGTCATCCCAGTTTTGTTGTGCTAAAACAACAGGAGCGGCCAAACCAAATAATGCCAATAAAGACCATTTTGCTGACCCAGATTTAACATACTTAGACAACCATTCATTGATTTGCATCACCCCTAAACCTGCCCAAATGGCTAAGAAATAAAAAGAACCCACGTAAATATAATCACGCTCACGAGGTTCACTCGGAGGGGAATTCAAATAAACCACCAAGGCAATTCCACTGAGTACAAACATCATGATGGTTACCAAGAAGTCCTTTTCATTTTTATTATATAACAAATAAAAACCAAGCAAGACCAAGATAATGGGCAAAAAGTAATAATTATTTCTTGCCTTATTATCTTTTAAAACTTCAGGCATCTTTGAGGTATCTTCAAATGAATTTATAGCCCATGCATCTTGAAAATCACTTGTTCTACCCACAAAGTTCCAAAGCAAATAACGCATGTACATATGTCCCATTTGGTGGGTAAACATAAACTTTAAGTTGTCGCCAAATGTAGGTTTTTGTCCTGGAGGAATCCCCAACATCTCCTCATATAAGGCAACATGTTGGCCTTGATTTGAATAAACACGAGGAAATAGCATTTGTTGATCTTTTTCATACACATATTTAGGCTTATGTGTATAAACCTCATATTTTCCATCTTTCATTTTATACACATCATCTCCATTCTCAAATGACTCTACTTGTGCAGTATAAATTGGACCATAAATCAAGGAACGCTCCCCGTACTGTTCACGCTTTAAATACTTTAAGAAATTTAAAATGTTAGATGGATCATTTTCATTTATGGGAGGGTTATATCCTGAGCGAACCAAGGCTACTGTATACGTTGAATAACCAATCAATAAAAATACCAATGAAAATAGTGCCATGTTTAACACTAATTTTTGCTTTTGATAAGAGTAATAGATTCCAAAAATGATCGCAGCAATGAATAGAAACAAAAACGTTAAGGCACCACTTCCATAAGGTAATCCTAAAGAATTCACAAAGAATAATTCAAACTTAAAAGCAACACTTGGCAATCCTGGGATTACACCTGAGTTGATAATTCCAAGGATAAATAATCCGATAAATGTTGCGATGAATCCCCCTTTTAGGGTTGGCTTTGCCTCTTTTTTGAAGTAATATAACAAAGCCAAGGCAGGCAATGTCACTAAATTTAATAAATGGACTCCAATAGATAAACCAACTAAATAGGCAATGAATAATATCCAGCGATTGGCTGTTGCTTCATCTTCTTGTAATTCCCACTTAAAGGCAGCCCAAACTACAATTGCTGTAAAAAATGACGACATTGCATATACCTCTGATTCAACTGCTGAAAACCAAAATGTATCAGAAAATGTGTAAACCAAGGAACCTACAAATCCCGAGAAGAGCAAGATATAGCTTTCTGTAGCTGTTAATTCTTCAAATTTCTTGTTCAATACTTTTCTTCCGATCATGACAATCGTCCAATGCAAAAATAATATCGTTAAAGCTGAACTTACTACCGATAACATATTGACCCAAAAGGCGACCTTTTCTACATTTCCGAGAGCGAGCAAGGAAAACATTCTTCCCAATAGTAAAAACAATGGTGCTCCTGGAGGGTGTGGCACTTGCAACTTATAGGCACAAGCAATAAACTCACCACAATCCCAAAATGAGGCAGTAGGTTCAACAGTTAGGGTATAAGTGATTAGTGAAATTAAAAAGACTAACCAACCTGTTAGATTATTTAAGCGTTTAAAAGATTGCATAGGAAAATTTTTGATGCAAATTAAGCTGATTTATACAATAATTAAGGTTAAAATTCGTTAATTGAACTGTTTCAAAAAACGAACATCATTTTCAGTAAAGAGTCGTAAATCTTTGATTTGGTATTTCAACATCGTAATTCGCTCAATACCCATTCCAAAGGCAAATCCATTGAATTGTTTAGAGTCAATGCCAACATTTTCCAATACATTTGGATCAACCATACCAGCTCCCGCTATTTCAACCCATCCGGCTTGTTTACACACGTTACAACCTTCCCCTTTACAAATCAAACAAGTAATATCCATTTCAGCACTAGGTTCCGTAAATGGAAAATAAGAGGGTCTAAATCGAACCTTTGTATCTTTTCCAAACATTTCTTTTGCGAAGTGGTATAAGGTATCTTTTAGATCCTTGAAACTCACTTTTTGATCCACATATAATCCCTCAACCTGATGAAACAAACAATGTGCGCGTGCCGAAATTGCTTCGTTTCGATACACCCTTCCAGGCATAATGGAACGTATTGGTGGCTTTTGATACTCCATTAAACGGATTTGTACGTTGGAGGTATGCGTACGCAATAACATATCATCTTGCACCTCTCCTTTTCCCTTTTCAATAAAAAATGTATCCTGCATTTCACGAGCAGGGTGATTTTCTGGAAAATTTAGTGCGGTAAAATTGTAAAAATCCTTTTCAATTTCTGGACCATCTGAAACAGAAAATCCCATACGATTAAAAATCTCAAGGATGCGCGCGCGAACTAAAGTAAGCGGATGAATCGTCCCCTGAACAACAGGTCCACTTAATGTTAAATCAGATGGAGCAACAACTGTTGTTTTATTGGCATTAAAGCTTTCTTGACCTAATAAAAACTTTTCTTCCGCAAAATTTTTTACAGAATTAAGCGCCTGACCAACTTCCCTCTTTAATTCATTCGGAACTTCTTTTAATCCATCGAATAATTCTGCTAAACGACCTTTACGACCGACAAACTGTATTCTAAATTGCTCTAAAGATTGTTCACTTTCAATCACAAATGCCTCTATTTCGGACTTAATTTGCTCAATTTTTTGATTCATACTAATTATAAAATCTTAAATCCAAGCGTTGCTTGGAATAAACTTGGTTTTTGACTTAAGGCACCTAAATAAGAAGGTAAACTTGAAGTATTGATTATATTCTGCAATCCTGCTTCATAACGAACATCTAAGGTTAAACCCAATAGGCTTAGCCCGGCACCAACTTGATAGGCCATCGTTGATTTTGCCAACCCATCACCTGCTTTATAGGAAGAATAAACTGAAGTAATCGCTTGATCCAAAGCGGCATTTTGAGAAACTTGATTGGAAAACAAGGGACCACCTAAAACATAAAACCGGCCCATTTTATAACCAACCAAAACAGGAATGTCTAAGGTTGTGTATGACATATCAAATACTTGTCCCATAATGGCACTTCCCACACCTTTTATTTGTCCTCCTTTTTGAGAAAACAATACTTCAGGTTGGATAAAGAGACTTTTACATAAACGAAGACTTGCCCCCAACACATAACCTTGCTGGGTGGTTAAACTTTCATTGATGATGTTGTTGAAGGAACCTGCATCTGTTTTAATTTGTGCAACATTCACACCCGCCTTAAGATTCAAATTTAAAAATGAACCCGTAATTGCACCCGTTTGTGCCAATAAGCTTGCAGAAGCAAGAAGTAAACTTGCGACTATCGCAAGTTTCATTTTGAAAAATAATTTTTCTGTTTTCATGTTTTTGAAAAATTAACTTGTAAAATTAGCCTTTTTCAGCCGAAAAAAAAGAAAAAACCAATTCAAACATTAAATTTGAAGATTAAAACTTTTTCGTGGCTAAAGCTAAAACGTCATTTTTCTGTCAATCTTGTGGACACAACGCACCAAAATGGTTAGGTAAGTGTCCTTC
This sequence comes from Bacteroidota bacterium, assembly GCA_041180785.1. GTDB lineage: Bacteria > Bacteroidota > Bacteroidia > Cytophagales > Spirosomataceae > Sandaracinomonas. Next base: position 5,132 of record JBEGQV010000155.1, read on the forward strand.
ATGTGGTGAATGGAATACATTTATCGAGGAATTAATTGAAACTACTTCCCATCCTTCTGATGTATGGAAAAAAAATGATCGAACAAAAATTAGTCCAAAACCTAAACTTCTGCAAGAAGTAAGTTTTGAGAATCTGCCTAAAATCACTAGTCCTGATCATGAATTCAATCGCGTTTTAGGAGGTGGTATTGTGCCAGGGAGTTTAGTACTTATTGGCGGTGAACCTGGAATTGGCAAATCGACGCTATTGCTTCAAATTGCATTGCAAATAAAGGGACCGAAAATACTTTATGTCTCAGGTGAAGAATCAGAACAACAAATCAAGTTACGGGCCGATCGACTAAAAAGTAACAATCCGAATCTATTTTTACTAACCGAAACCAATACACAGCAATTATTCAAGCATTTTGTGGAATTGGAACCAGATGTAATCATCATAGACTCGATTCAAACATTGTTTTCTGACCAAATTGATTCTGGACCAGGAAGTGTTTCTCAAATTCGGGAATGTACGGTGGAATTGATGAGATATGCAAAAGAAAGCGGAGTACCAATCTTTTTAGTGGGACATATTACTAAAGAAGGCTCCATTGCAGGACCAAAAGTGCTTGAACATTTAGTAGATACTGTTTTACAGTTTGAAGGTGATCGACACTTTATTTACCGTATTCTTCGGACGACTAAAAATAGATATGGAAGCACTTCTGAATTAGGAATTTATGAAATGTTATCCGATGGATTAAGACCTGTAAATAATCCATCAGAAATCTTATTATCGCCAAGAGACGAAAATAGCTCTGGTATTGCCATTGGCACCCTAATGGAGGGAAATCGACCCCTATTGATTGAAATGCAATCCCTTGTTACCCCAACAAGTTACGGAACAGCACAACGAACAGCCACTGGATTTGATGCCAAACGATTAAACATGCTATTAGCTGTATTAGAAAAAAGGGGAAATTATCGTTTAAGCTCGCAAGATGTCTTTTTAAACATTACAGGCGGCATTAAAGTAGATGATCCTGCTTTGGATTTAGCTGCTTGCATGTCTATTGTATCATCCTTTAAGGACAAATTAATTGATGTTGGCACCTGTTTTGCTGCAGAGGTAGGTTTAGGAGGCGAATTACGAACAATCACACGAATTGATGCAAGAATTGCCGAAGCTGAAAAATTAGGATTTAAAGAAATTTGGATCAGTAAATTTGTCAAAGGGGAATTACCGAAAAACAAAGGTATTCACATCCGAAAGGCTGCTAATATTATAGAAGTTATTAGACATTGTCTGGTATAGGATATTCAACATGAATCAGGTGAAGTCCATGTGCAGGAACTGCCCTGCCTGCTCTATTGCGGTCTTTTGACTGAATTATTTGATGTAATTCTTCTTTGGTCATCTTACCTAGGCCAACCTCTAAAATTGTTCCGACAATTGCTCTTACCATACCTCGTAAAAAGCGATTGGCCTGAATGGTGAAAATTAAAAAATCACCATCAATTGTCCATTTAGCTTGTTTAATCTCGCAATCAAACGTAAATACATCTGTTTTCACTTTTGAAAAACATTCAAAATCAATGTATTGGAAAAGTACCTCACAGGCCTCGTTCATCGCATCAATATCCAATGGCACCTCGAACCAATAACTATGATGTCGATGAAGCGGTAATTTTTTTCGAGCAATAAAATAATGATAGGTTCGACTTAATGCATCAAATCGTGCATGAAAATCATCTTTTACAGCTTGAATAGAATAGACTGCTAAAGATTCTGGCAACATGCGATTAAGTCGGTATACCCAATCATCACCTATGATACAATCTACATCAAAATGTGCGAATTGTACAGTCGCATGAACACCGGCATCTGTTCGAGAACTTCCTACAATTTCAATCCTCGACTGCGCTAAAATAGACAATTTATCTTCTAATTCAGATTGAACAGTTCGCGCATTTGGCTGAATTTGATAGCCAGAAAAAGAGCCGCCATCATAAGAAAATTCTACTAAATAGCGGCTCATTATACGTATAAATTATGAGTTATGAGTTATGAATTCAGCGCTTTTTCTAAAGCTGTATAGTACGCATTGTAAGCATCCTGAATAGAACTGATGACCTTTCCATTAATGTGAATGTCTGAACCACCAACCGTTCCTAAGAATTGTTGCTCAACAGATGCTTTCGACAAAAAATCTTCAAAGGCAACTTTGTTTTCAGGTTTAATAGAAACTAACACCCTACTTTGCGCTTCTCCAAACCAGAATGCATCTTTACGTATACCATCATGGTTAGCTGTTATGGTAAATCCAATTTGACTAGGGAAAGCCGACTCTACTAAGGCTACCATTAATCCTCCATCTGCTAAATCATGTGCTGAAACCAATAATTTTGATGTGTTCATTGCAGCAATTGCCTGTTGAACTTTTTGTTCATAAGCCAAATCAAATGCAGGAGCTGGAGAAGCTTTCACTTTTTGGTAAGAATATAAATACTCAGAGGATGCAATGTCATTCACTGATTTACCTACCAAATAAATTAAATCACCTTCTGTTTTAAAATCCAATCCTAATTTCAAATCGGGATTTTCTAATATTCCTAGCATACCAATCGTTGGTGTTGGAAAAACAGGACCTTCGTCAGATGATTGGTTATAAAAACTAACATTTCCTCCAGTAACAGGTGTTTCAAAAGCCTCACAAGCCTTTTTCATTCCTTGAATGGCACCAACAAATTGCCAGTAAACTTCTGGAACATATGGATTACCAAAATTCAAACAGTTGGTAATAGCTACAGGTACACCACCAGAACAAACAATATTACGTGCTGCTTCTGCAACTGCAATAGCACATCCCTCTTCTGGATCAGCGTTAACATACCGAGAATTACAATCAACTGTAATCACAATTGATTTATCCGAACCATGTACTTTTACAACAGCCGCATCTGATGGGGCATTTGTATTACGATTTGCACGACCAATCGTTGAATCATATTGTTCTGCCACCCATTTCTTGGAAGCAATGTTTGGATGATTCATTAAGAAATTTAACACGGTCCCTAATTCACCTTCCTCAATATCTTTCACCTGATTGATATCAAATTTCTTGTATTCTTGGTAATATGCGGGCTCTTTGTATTCTCTGTGATACACAGGAGCTCCACCACCCAATACTAAATCATCAGCAGGAACATCCGCCACTAATTCACCATCTTGGTAAAAATGTAAGCGTTTTGTATCTGTTACAACACCGATTTGCTCACAATTTAAATCCCACTTATCAAATATTTTTTTAGCAATATCTTCTTTACCTTTTTCAACAACAATTAACATACGTTCTTGTGATTCTGATAAAAGAATCTCAAAAGGTTTCATATTAGGTTGACGAGTTGGCACTTTTGATAAATCAATCTCCATTCCGTGTTCTCCTTTGGCTGACATTTCTGAAGTGGAACAAATAATACCCGCAGCACCCATGTCTTGAATACCAACCACACAACCCGACTCGATAATTTCTAAAGTTGCCTCTAATAATAATTTTTCTTGAAAAGGATCACCTACCTGTACAGCAGGTAATTTTTCTGTCGATTTTTCTGAAATATCCTCTGAAGCAAAACTTGCTCCCCCTATTCCATCTTTTCCAGTGGCAGAACCAACGATAAAGACTGGATTTCCAACCCCATAAGAAATTGCAGAGGCTTGTTTTCCCACTTTTACAATTCCCGCTGAAAAAGCATTTACTAAAGGATTGACCGTATAACAGTCGTCAAAAAATACCTCTCCACCAACAGTTGGAATACCAAACGCATTACCATAATCGCCAATACCTTTCACGACACCTTTTACCAACCATTTGGTACGAGGTAAATTAATATTACCAAAACGAAGGGAATTTAATTGGGCAATTGGACGAGCACCCATCGTAAAAATATCACGATTAATTCCTCCAACACCCGTTGCAGCTCCTTGATATGGCTCAAGAGCAGAAGGGTGATTATGCGATTCAATTTTGAAAGCACAAGCCAAACCATCTCCTAAATCCACCAAACCGGCATTCTCTTCACCTGCCTTAGCCAACATTCTTGGAGAATCCTTTGGTAATTTCTTTAACCAAACAATTGAATTTTTATAGCTACAATGCTCAGACCACATCACAGAAAAAATGGACAATTCTGTAAAATTTGGTTTTCGACCTAATATTTCTTGGATTTTATCATACTCCTCAGGTAAAATACCTAATTTTTTTGCCGTTTCAACGGTTGGTAAACTTTCGATGGATTCCACTAAAAATTGATTTTGGTATAGTAATAAGCTACAAAATTACTAATAATTTAGTGGTTAAAACAGAAAAATTAAAAGAAATTAAAATTGTTTTTTGATTTTTTCCCAGTCCTCTTGCGTATCAATATCTTGATAAGGAACACCTAATTCTAATTTTTCTACCAAATCCTTATGTTGTTTCCAAAATGTCCCTAATCCCATATCCCCCTTCCAATCATAAAACATCGAAACCAATTGCTGAGGAATCACCACAGGGGGGGCGCTCTGACCTTTGTAACTTGAAACGAGTGCCAAGGAAGTATTTTTCTGAAAATGGTTGATTAAATATTTTAAGTGAAAACCATTAATGTAAGGCATATCCACTAAATGAACTAATACATGTTGTCGATTGCCTATTTTTCGCAAACCTTCAGAAAGCGTCGACCCCATCCCTTCTTGAAAAGATTCACACACTTGGTAATGTAAATTATCGTACTCTTTTTGAAGGGTTTTGATAATCGATTTACATGTTTTCGTTTCAGCACCCAATAAAACCGTTACTTCATCACATGTTTGCAATAAGGCTAGAATTGCCCACTCTAATAACGATTTATCTTGTATTTCAAGTAATTGCTTGGGTTCTCCCAATCGTTGAGACGCACCAGCAGCAAGCAACAATCCATGAATCATAGCAAAACGGGGTAAATACTTGGTTCTTTAGAAATTTACACAATTATTCAATTCAAAAGCATATTTTTTAAATTTTTCTTCAAATTCTGAAAACTATTTACCTTTGTAAATGCTTAATCAAGAAGAAATCCAATTTATTCAAGATCACCTAAAAGAGGATGTCACTACATTAGCATTTCAAAAAAGCAAATATCCTTCTTTGGATTTACCAAAGCTTTTATTTCAAATTCAGGCTCGACAAAAATTAAGCAACAAACTTCCTCAATGGACGTACAATGTAAATCTCTATTTTCCACCTCAAATTTCCCTCGAACAATCTTCATCGGAAAAGACTGCTTTATTTAAATCGAAATTAATACAAGGAAAAATAATCGACCTAACAGGCGGTATGGGAGTAGATTCTTGGGCATTCGCCCAAGAAAACAATAACCAAGTAACCTATGTTGAAATCAATGAGCCTTTAACTCAAATTACAACTTTTAACCATCAACAATTAGAACTTACAAATGTAAACCATCTTCATGCAAATGGAATGGAATACATCCAAAAAGGTGCAAATGATTTTGATTGGATTTACATGGACCCTGCAAGAAGAGATTCAATTGGCAAAAAAGTATTTTTATTGAAAGATTGCACCCCAGATGCTACTAAGATTTTACCATTTATTAGCAAAAAAACGGGTCTATTGATAAAAGTATCACCCATGCTTGATATTCAATTATGCATAAATGAATTACAAGGTGTAGACGAAGTTCACATTGTTTGCCTTCAAAACGAAATCAAGGAATTATTGTTTAAGAAAACTGAAAACTCAACGTTTCATCCTGCAATCTCGATTTGGGACCTTCACAATGATAAACCATTCATTTATCAACAAACAAAAGAACTTGAACAGCAAGCTGAAATACAGACTTCTCCCCTTTTAACCTATCTTTATGAACCGCATGCAGGCATTTTAAAAGCTGGATTTTTCAAGTCGATTGCGCAAAAAGGCCTATTTAAAATAGCCGCTAATACCCATTTATATACATCAGACATACCAATAAACAATTTTCCTGGGAAAAGTTTTAAGGTCATCCACATAGGCAAACTTGACTCAAAATGGCTTGCGAGCCACCTACCAGACCGTAAAGCAAACATTTGTTGTCGAAATTTTCCGCTGAAACCAGAAGAAATCCGAAAAAAAATGAGCATTTCTGATGGAGGAGATTATACTCTATTTGCCTACCGAAATAAGAATAATTTAGCAGAAATAGCAATTTGCCAAAAAACTTAATTTTAAGTGCATCGGAATCACATTTAAATTAATAACTTTGTCGTTAAGGTCCTTTTGAAATCTGATCCAAATGAAAAAATACATTTTCACTTTTCTGTTATTAACCATAGGTCTTAATCTAAAAGCCCAAGTTTATGCTGGAAATGCAGAAATTGAGGGAATTAAAAAAGATGGTTTTTATGTGTATGTAAAAGGACAAGAAGATCAAATTTTTACAAGTTGGAAAAACTATGTAAAAGATTTTGGCGCC
>JBEGQV010000156.1:0-17916 GCA_041180785.1 Bacteroidota bacterium
CTGCAGGTTCATCTGGTTATGTATTACGTGGTGGTGAGAAAATTGGCCAATTATATGGTTTTATGGGAATCCATTCATTGGATGCGACTTTACCAGATGGTTCAGTGGCAATTCCAGAAGGCTCACGTTCATTATATGAAGTAGCTTCTAATGGTTGGGTAGTGAAGAAGTCGACAAAAGCGCCTTATTTCTCATCTAAAATGTACAGCTTCGGAGATCCAAATCCAGATTTTAATATGTCGTTCATCAATGAATTGACCTACAAAGGATACTTGACCTTCAACTTACAAATTGATTGGTTACAAGGATCTCACTTGTACAATCAAACAAAAGAGTGGATGTATCGTGATGGTATTCACTCAGATTATCAACAACCAATTACTATTAATGGCGAAACTGCTGCTTGGTCGGCATTCTACCGTGGTGTGTACGCAGAGGTTTCACGTAATGGTACTAAAAATTACTTCTATGAAGATGCTTCATTTGCTCGCCTAAGAAATCTTTCTGTGGGTGTAGATTTAGTGAAAGCATTTGGAATTAAAGGATTCAGAAAGTTGCAATTGGTAGCTTCAGGTAGAAACTTAGTTACTTTGACGAAGTATACAGGTATGGATCCAGAGATTTCTTCTGGTGGAAACAACTCTGCATGGGATAGAGGTGTTGATCACAACACAATGCCAAATACACGTACTTACCAAGTACAATTAAACATTGGTTTTTAATAAAAGAGAATAGGAGTTCATTAGTTAAAAATTTTAGATTATGAAAAATATAAAAATAACTGGCCTTTCCATTCTGCTTTTAGCCGGAACGGTCATGTCGTGTAAAGATCAATTGGATATTCAAAATCCAAATCAACCAACGCCTGCTACTGCAGCTTCAGAAGCGGGTATCATTGCCTTGGCGCAAGGATCTATTTATAAGAATGGTTTTACCTCAGCTGGAAATAAGTATTACGATGGGGTAGTAGGAGCGTACTATAATGGTGTAGTAGGATTTCATGAATTAATGGGTGATGTAGTTGGGGCTGAAGCCGCAAATACCTATATCAATAACTTATCATGTCCGGATGTTGTAACCTTAGACAATGGTACTTCTCAACCGAATCCAAACAACCCACCATTGCAAAAAACATTGTTGCGTGCTATTAATACGAACTCGCAGCAAGGTGGTAATCCAGGGTTCCACGAGTGGGCGATGAGCTATCAATTAAATAATGCATGTAACACCGTATTAGATGCTGTTGATAAAACAACATTTACCGGAGATGCAGCAGCTAAGAAAAATGCAGTAAAAGCTTGGGCTTATTTCTGGAAAGGAATTGCCTATGCACATGTTGGATCGATGTATTATGCTGGTTTAATTATTGATAAGCCATCTATCACGAATGGTAAGTATGTAGCCAAAGAAGGAATCATTGCAGAGTCAAATGCAAACTTTGATAAAGCAGCAGCGGCAATTACTTCTTCTGGTTCTTCCGCTGATTTTGCAGCAGTTATTGGTGCCTTAATTCCGGATTTCTTCCAAAATGATTTGGGTGCTGTTCCTACCAAAGACCAATGGTTGAGAAACATCAATTCATTAAAAGCAAGAAATATTTTAGTGAATACGCCAACTGCTACCATGACATCTGCTCAGTGGGATGCGATATTGACATTGGTGAACAACGGTATCAAGCAAGGAGATCCAGTATTTGCTGGAACAACAAATGCTAATGGAGATATCTTCTCACCTTCGAATTACAATGTTGCTGCTCGTGCAGTGGGTTCGAATGCATCTGGTGGAACGTATAAAATTTCTGAGCGTTTAATTCAAGAATTTAATCCAGGTGATAAGCGCTTTACAAACAACTTTAAGCAATTTGCTACTTGGATTGGAAATGCTGACCGTGGAAACGTATTCAACACGCGTTGGGCGATCATCGATAAAGGTGCAGGTTTACCGGGCGTCATGGTATATTCTAACAGAACAGCTGGGGCCGGTGTGTTATATTTAGGCTCAAGCTATGAAGAAAATGAATTGATGAAGGCAGAGGCTAAATTGTGGAAAGGTGATGTTTCTGGTGCTGCAGCATCTATTAATAATGTTCGCGACTACCAGGGTGCAGGTCTAGACCCATTGTCATCTACGGATGCAGCTACAGTTAAAGAGCAATTACGTAGAGAACGTCGTGTGGCATTGGCTTTCCGCGGCTTGTCTTTCTATGATGCACGTCGCTGGGGTGTTTTAGAAAATGGACGTACAGACGGTGTTGTTATATCAAAAGATGGTAAATACACATCCACTAAAACAACTATTAAATATGGTTATTTAGATTATTGGGATGTACCAGATAATGAATTGGCAAACAATCCTGCAGAAGCAGGAAGTGCAGTGACAAAAAATCCAAAATAATTTTTGTCCAACAAAATCAAAGGCCACCAAAAGGTGGCCTTTTTTTATCCTATTTTATCCTGATTATCAACCGATTTAGTGCATTCATCCTCAAATAAATTCAATTTATCTTTTATTTCTCAGAAAATTAAATGTAACTTGCAGGGTTAATTTAATTTTCAATCAAAAACTAAATAACATGAAAAAACTCTTACTTATGTGGGTTTTAGTGTTCGTTTCAATAACAACGATGCTTGCCCAAACCAGACAAATCTCTGGAAAAGTAACAGCTGCAGAGGATGGAAGCGCGCTTCCGGGAGTATCTGTTACTGTTAAAGGTTCTTCTCGTGGTGTTGCAACTGCGGCAGACGGATCTTACAAAATTCAAGTTGCTGATGGAGCTGCATTGCAGTTCAGCTTTGTTGGTTACAAATCACAAACAATTAATGTTGGAAGTCAATCTTCAATCAACGCAGTGTTACAAGCAGAAGCTTCAGAATTAAATGAAGTAGTAGTTACTGCCTTAGGTTTGACAAGAACGAAGAACACATTACCTTATGCAGCAACAACTGTTAAGAGCGACGAGATTACTCGTGTTCGTACAGGTAACGCCATGCAATCTTTATCTGGTAAAGTTGCTGGTTTGCAAATTACTCAAGGAAATGCAATCGGTGGTTCTACTAACGTTGTAATTCGTGGTAACAAATCATTGTTAGGTAACAACCAAGCGTTATTCGTTGTGGATGGTGTGCCAGTAGATAACTCTAATAAGAACTCTTCAAACCAGGTTACTGGTCGTGGTGGTTATGATTATGGTAATGCTGCTGCGGATATCAACCCAGATGATATCGAAACAATGACTGTGTTAAAAGGTGCTGCTGCAACGGCTCTTTACGGATCTCGTGCTTCTAACGGTGTCATTATGATTACAACTAAGAAAGCAAAAAGAGGTTTAGGATTAACTGTAAATGCAGGTTTAACGGTAGGTACAATTGATAAGTCAACATTTGCTCAATACCAAAACCAATATGGTGCTGGTTATTCTGATCCATACCAAAAAGATGGTTTCTTGTATTTTGATGCAAATGGTGATGGTACGAAAGATTATGTTGTTCCAACATCTGAAGATGCTTCTTACGGTGTTAAGTTCGACAATCGTCCAGTATATACTTGGGAGTCATGGGATCCAGCAGGTCCACTTTATGGAAAAACTAGTCCATGGGCTGCTGCTGCAAACACTCCTGTAACATTCTATGAAACGGCTATTTCTAACAACACAAACATCATGTTAGATGGTGCAAATGATAGAGGTACCTTCAAATTAGGATATACACGTAACGAAGAAAGAGGTACTTTACCTAACTCTGTTGTTTCTAAAAACACAGTAAACTTAGGAGGTACTTATAATATTTCAAACAAGTTAACAGCTTCTGCAACTGCTAACTTCTCTATCGTAGATGGTAAAGGTCGTTATGGCTCGGGTTACTCAGGTGGTAACGTAAACCAAAACTTCCGTCAGTGGTATCAAACAAACGTTGATATTCAATCGCAAAAAGATGCATATTTCAGAAACAACCAAAATATTACTTGGAACTGGGCTGATCCTTCATCTGCTGCTGGTTTGAAACCAATTTATACAGATAACTATTACTGGACTCGTTACCAAAACTATGAGACAGATACTCGTTCTCGTATTTTCGGAAATGCATTCTTAGATTATAAACCAACTTCATATTTAGATATCTTAGGACGTATTACGTTAGATACTTACAACGAATTTCAAGAAGAGCGTACTGCATTTGGTTCTCAAGCAGTAGCTGGTTATTCAAGATATGATCGTGCGTTTAGCGAAACTAACTACGATTTAATTGCAACTTTTGATAAAGATGTAATGGAAGGATTAAACGTGAAAGCTTTAGCAGGTCTAAACTTACGTAAATCTTATGTTCGTTCAATTTTTGCTGCAACAAATGGTGGTTTAATCGTTCCAGGTTTGTATTCGATTGCAAACTCTAAAGGAACTGTTTCTGCTCCTTCTGAAGCATATGCTCCAAGAGAAGTATTTGGTTTATTTGGTGGTGCAACGTTAACATATAAAGGATTCTTAACATTAGACGGTACGTTCCGTCGTGATAAGTCTTCTACGTTACCAGTTGAAAACAACACGTATAACTACTATTCAGGTTCTGCTTCTTGGTTATTCTCTCATCATATCGAAGATCTTCCTTGGTTGACTTCTGGTAAATTGAGATTAAACTATGCAACTGTGGGTAATGATGCTCCTTGGGGATCCATCAAAAACGTTTATGATCAACCATCTCCATTTGGTTCAACGATCTTATTCTCTATGCCATCTACTCAAAACAACCCAGTGTTGAAGCCTGAGCAAACTAAATCTCAAGAAATTGGTTTAGAAATGGCATTTATGCAAAACCGTTTAGGATTTGACGTTACGTATTACAAATCTAGTACATTAGACCAAATTTTAGCTGCTGCAGTTTCAACAGCAACTGGTTTCTCTAGTTCTTATGTAAATGCGGGTGAAATCCAAAACTCAGGTTATGAGGTGAGTTTATATGCTACTCCAGTAAAAGTGGGTGATTTCTCATGGAGCATCAATGCAAACTGGACTAAGAATACTTCTTTAGTAGTTAGCTTATACAATGGTTCTCAGAACTTACAAATTGCTACCTTCCAAGGTGGTATTTCTTTCAACGCTACAGTTGGACAACCTTACGGAACCATCCAAGGAAAAACATGGGATTTAGTAAATGGTCAGAAATTAGTAAAGTCTAATGGCCGTTACAGCATCACAACTTCTACGACTAACGTAATTGGTAACATGAATCCAAACTGGATTGGTGGTTTAACAAATACATTTAAGTACAAAAACTTAGCATTCTCTGCTTTAATTGATGTAAAGCAAGGTGGTAACGTATTCTCATTAGACCAATATTATGGTCAGGCAACAGGTGTATATCCTGAGTCTGCTGGTTTAAATGATTTAGGTAATCCATCTCGTAATACAATTGCTGAAGGTGGTGGTGTAATCATGCCAGGTGTTACTGCTGATGGTGCTGTGAATACTAAGCGAGTTGAAAACGTATATGGTACTTTTGGTTATGCATATAACCCAGCTGCTGCCTTCGTTTATGATGCTAGTTTCGTAAAATTAAGAGAAGCTAATTTAACCTATACTTTACCTAAAACTATTGTTAATAAATTAGGTGGAATTAAAGGTGTTGATGTTTCTGTATTTGGTAGAAACTTGTGGATTATCAAGAAATATGTTCCTTATGCTGACCCTGAAGAAAACTTATCTGCAGGTAATATCCAAGGTAACCAATCTGGTGCTTATCCTACAACAAGATCTATCGGATTTAACGTTAAATTAACTTTCTAATTTTTAAATCAATAGAAAAGATGAAAAAGATATTATTAGCAATTGTACCAATGATGTTGATATTCGCATCATGTACAGAAGATATCTCTCAATTGAATATTGAGACTAAAAAGCCGGCTGCAGTTCCTGCACCAACTTTGTTCTCCAATGCAGTTAAAACTTTGGCGGGTTCATTAGCTTCGGCTTCTGTAAATACTAACGTATTCCGTTTTACAGTTTCTCATTGGGCGATGGCTGTATACCAAGATGAGGCACAGTACGATTTCTCAACTCGTGCAATTCCTCAAGGATGGTGGACAACCATGTACCGTGATGTATTAGCTGATTTAAATGAAGCATCTCGCTTAATTGCTGCTGACAAAACCTTATCAGCTGGTGAGCAAGCTAACAAATTAGCGATTAACGACATCATGGCTGTGTATACCTACAGTATTTTAGTGAATACATTTGGAAACGTTCCTTACTCTGAGGCATTGAACGCTACTAACTTATTCCCTAAGTATGATGATGCTGCAACTATTTCAAAAGATTTATTAAATCGTTTGAATGCAGATATCGCTAAATTAAATACGGCATCTGCTGGTTATGCTTCAGGTGAAGATTTAGTTTACAAGGGTTCCATTGCAAAATGGGTTAAGTTTGCCAATACATTACGTATGAAGTTAGGTATGGTATTAGCGGATGTAGATGCTGCTACCGCTAAAGCGGCAGTTGAAGCTTCAGATGCAGGTGCTATTTCCTCAGCAGCAGATAATGGACTATTTAATTATTTAACTGCTTCACCAAACCAAAATCCTTTATATGTTGATATCGTAACTGGTGGTCGTCAAGATTACATTGCGGCAAAAGACTTAATGGATAAATTATTAGGTTGGAATGACCCACGTACTGGTCAGTTTTTCTCTAAAAACAATGCAGGTGCTTATGCAGGTGGTATTGTTGGAAAAACGAATACATTCGTAGATTTCTCTAGAGCAGGGGCAAAGGTAATTTTACCTGAAGCTGCATATGTATTTGCTGATTATACAGAGACTGAATTCTTACGTGCTGAAGCAAAAGAAAGAGGTTGGAATGTTGCTGGTACTGCAGAAACTCACTATAACAACGGAATTAAATCTTCTATTTCCTATTGGGGTGGAACAGCTGCAGAAGCGGATGCTTATGTAGCTCAAGATGCCGTTGCGTATGGTACTGCAGCTGGCGATTGGAAACAAAAAATCGGTACACAAAAGTGGATCGCTTTATACAATCGTCCTTATGAAGGATGGACTGAGTTAAGAAGATTAGATTGGCCAAAAATTACTGCTCCAGTAAATGCTAAATCTGGATTCCCAACTCGTTTTTCATATCCTTTAAATGAGCAAACATTGAATGGTGCTAACTACACTGCTGCTGCATCTGCAATCGGTGGTGACGTAGTAACTACAAAATTATTCTGGGATAAAAACTAATAGTTTATTCTGAATTTTTTTAAAAGGCAGTATGAAAATACTGCCTTTTTTTATTTCACCTATTTGTTGATTCAATATATTTCGTATTTTTGACCCAATTTATTAATCATCAAACTAAATAATCATGAAAAAACTATTCCTAGTAATGGTTTTGGTGTGCACGACTATGTTGCAGTTATTCGCCCAAAACAGACAGATTAGTGGTAAGGTTACTTCTAGTGATGACGGAAGTGGTTTGCCAGGTGTGAGTGTTTCCATTAAAGGAACTTCAAAAGGAGTTACAACAGACAATGCGGGGAATTATCGTCTCTCCATTTCAGATGGTACATCCTTAGTATTTTCATTTGTTGGTTACAAGAGCCAAACAATTTCAATTGGAAATCGTTCTGTTGTTGATGTAGTGCTTGCCGCTGAAAATCAACAATTGAGTGAAGTTGTCGTTGTTGGATATGGTGTACAAAAGCGTCAGGAATTTACTGGTTCCGCCTCTACTATAAAATCTGCGGTAATTGCTGAAAGACCAGTTCAGTCATTTTCTCAAGGACTTACAGGTCAGGCAGCTGGTGTGAACATCACACAGCCAAATGGTTTATTGAATAACCCTCCAGTTATTCGTGTTCGTGGATTAAGTTCCCTATCATTAAGTTCGTTTCCTTTGGTTGTAATTGATGGTATTCCAATATCAACAGATAACGTTTCTGCCAATTCAACCACGAACAACCCATTGGCAGATATTAATCCATCTGACATTGAGACCATTGACGTGTTGAAAGATGCTGCATCTTCAGCTATTTATGGTTCACGTGCTGGAGCGGGGGTGTTATTGATTACTACTAAACGAGGTAAAGCTGGAAAAGCAAAAGTTTCATTTGATTCCTGGGCTGGTGTTTCGCAGGCGGTTCGTTTGCCAGATGTATTAAATGCACAGCAATATATGGATCATAAAAATATGGCAATTCAAAATGCGCTTGCCTTAAATCCAAATGCTATTGCTGCATCTCAGCGAAATGCTTCTAACCAATCATTTTTACCAAATTATAACCCAGATGGTTCATTAATTGATACAGATTGGTATGATATCGTGTATCGTAAAGGTGTTTCTCAAAATCATAACATGACGGTAAGTGGTGGAACTGATAAAACGAATTACTTCTTCTCTGCAGGTTATACAAATCAAGAAGGATTTTTGCAGAACAACTCATTTGATCGTCGCTCTGCTCGATTCAATATGGATCACCAAGCCACAAGCTGGTTGAAATTGTCTGGAAATATTAATTATTCGAATACATTTAATAAGGCTCCAATGTCTGGTTCAAATGCTGGTGGTGCCTTTAATACATCTGGTTTAGGTCGTATTGCTGTAGCACAAGTGCCAAACTTGCCTGCCTATTTACCTGATGGCACTTACAATTTAGAGAATAATACCCTAGGTCGTTTGAACAATTTATTGCCTGCTCAGTTTCCTAATCCTGCTGTTGTACGTGACTTAGATAAAATTACTTCTGAAAATACACGTGTAATTGCCAATTTAGCTGCTGAAATTAAATTAGCAAAGGGCTTAACAGCAAAAACAAGTTATTCATGGGATCGAAGAAATACTGAGAATATTCGTTTCTTTAACCCATACAATGGAGATGGTTGGGCATCAAAAGGAGATGCATATAATAATACGGCGCGTTCAGATAACTGGAACTGGATTAATACCTTGTCGTATAATTTAACCTTAGGAGATAGCCATAATTTCTCTTTTGTGGGTGGTTCTGATGTTCAAAAAACACGTGTGTTGAACTGGGGTGCTCAGCGTCAAGGCTTAGCTGATTATTTCTTTACAGATTTCCAAGGAAATTATGGCACTAACCTTGCCGCAGGAAATGGAATTTATCAAGTTGCTTATGAAGCGTATTTTGGTACAATGAGTTACAACTATAAAGGAAAATATTATTTAAGTGGTAACTTTAGACGCGATGGTAACTCTGCTTTATCTGCCGATAATCGTTGGGGTAATTTTGGTGGTGTATCTGCCGGTTGGACCTTATCAGAAGAAGAGTTCTTTAAAAAATCTAGTTTAGCAAATACAATTTCTACTGCAAGAATTAAAGCTTCTTGGGGTAAAGTAGGAAATGGTAATGTACCGAATGCATATGGTTCTTACTCAACATTTGCCTCCGGTTTATATGGAGCGTCTCCAACTTTAGCATTTGATCAAGCTGGAAATAAGGATTTAAAATGGGAAACTTCCACACAAACCAACGTGGGTATTGATGTTAGTTTGTTAAATGATCGTATTACATTAGAAGCAAATTATTATTATAAAGATATCAATAACTTGATTTTAAATGTGCCACAAGCTCCTTCCAAAGGAATTCCAGGTAACTCGATCTTAGCGAACGTAGGTTCGATGTATAATAAAGGTATTGAAATTGCAGCTACTGCAACGCCAATTAATCGCGGTGGATTTTCTTGGACGACAAATTTAAATTTTGCAACCAATGAAAATATGGTTACTTCATTAGTTGATGATAATTCACCTATTTTAACGGCTACTTCAGGCTTAGAGGTTACAAGTATAACCAAAGTTGGTTATTCAGCCGCTCAAATTTACGGTGTAAAAACGGCAGGTGTTAACCCTGCAAATGGTCGTCGTATTTTCTTAACAAAAGATGGTGTTCAGGTTCAGTACTTACACTTAGGTGGTGCAAATGCTTGGACATTTGTTGCTGATGGAAAACCAACTGTTTCGCCTTCAAGTCAACAACAAATATTAGGAAATACCCTTCCTACTTGGTACGGTGGATTTAACAATACCTTCAAATACAAAGGTTTTGACTTAGTCTTAAACTTTACTTATTCAGGTGGTAACTATATTTACAATGGTTCAAAAGCAGGTTTAAGAGATCAACGTGTTTGGAATAACTCAGTAGAGGTGTTGAATTCTTGGAAGAAAGAAGGGGATATCACTGAAATTCCAAGAGCTGTATATGGAGATAACGTTTCGAATGGATCTTCTTTCTTAATTGATGCCAACATTGAAAAGGGTGATTTTTTACGTTTGCAAACGGCAACTTTAGGTTATAAATTACCTGCCTCTATTTTTGGTAAATCAGGTATCTCAGGTGCAAGGGTTTACTTGCAATCGAACAATTTGTTCTTGTTAACTGCCTATACCGGAGTGGATCCTGAAATTTCATCAAATGGTGATTCTAACTTGGCTTCAGGTATTGAAAGAAATTCAATTCCACAAGGAAGAACTTTTACGGTTGGTTTCAATTTGAATTTTTAATTTTTAAAGAAGAAAAATCATGAAATTAGTTAACTATAAATTAGGTCTAGTGGCATTCTTCTTAGCAATTGCTACTAGCTCATGTAAAGAGGAATTCTTGACAGCAGTTCCAGAATTATCTTTGTCAGATGCTACTGTTTTTACAACACCTGATCGAATTCTTTCTCAGGTAAATGGTTTATATGGATCTGCTAAATCGGGTTCATTGTTTGGTGGTCGTTATTTGATTTATAATGATATCCGTGGAGAGGAATGGGTGAATAGAACAACTAACTCTGTTACAGGCTATTCTACTTATCAGGGAAATCAAGATCCATCGGATTCTTATTTAGCAAACTTTTGGGTACAAGGTTACTTAACCATAAACCGTTGCAATCTGTTTTTGGCAGGCATGGAAACTCAAAAAGCAGTTTCTGCCGCTGTAGCAGCAAATTACAGAGGCGAAGCCAAATTTTTACGTGCTTTGAATTATTTAGCATTAGTTCAATTCTTTGCAAAACCTTACATCTTAGATAAAGGTGCTTCCGCAGGTTTACCGCTCCGTTTGAAAGGTGAAACTTCTTCTGCCAACAATGATTTGCCAAGAAGTACTGTTGCTCAAGTGTATGCCCAAATTCTAAAAGATTTAGATGAGGCAGAAAATGAATTGCCAGATAGCTATTCTTCAGCCTTGTTAAATACAACAAGAGCGCATAAGAATACGGCAATTGCACTAAAAACGCGTGTATATTTAATCATGGGCGATTATGCAAAAGTGATTTCTGAAGGAAATAAGATTGTTTCGGCAACTGCTCCTTTTAAAAATGCTAATCGTGTGGCACATGCACTTCAGTCAGATGTATCAGCAGTTTTTAAAGCTCCATACACAACTTCAGAGTCTATTTTCTCCTTCCCGATGGCCGATACAAATCCTCCAGGAACGCAAAATCAATTGGGGTATTACTTCAATGCAGGTAATGTGGAATATTATTTGAATACGGGCTCAACCGGTATTTATAATAATGCTCAGTTCCGTGCGGCAGATGATCGAAAAACTAAGTTGACAGTTGCTAAAACAGCAGTTGCCAATTTCCCATCAAGTACGAAATTCAGTGGTGTATCTCCATATGTAGATTATGTCCCTCAGATACGTTATGCGGAAGTTTTGTTAAATGTGGCTGAGGCTGAAGCTGAATCAGGAAATTTAGCTCGTGCACAAGCTTTATTAGAAGCTGTTCACCAAAGATCCGATGCTTCTTATGCATTTGGAACATTGGCAAAAGCTGATTTAGTAAAAGCAATTTTGACAGAAAGAAGAATTGAATTTTTGGCGGAAGGATTTAGAGCAAATGACGTGTTACGTCGTGGTGAGGCTTTGAATTCTTTTGGCGCAGGATCTTTAATTCAACCTTCTGATCCACGTTATATTTATGGAATTCCAACTATTGAGATTCAAACGAATCCAAGTATTGGTAAATAAATCATTGAAATAGGCCCCAATCGGGGCCTATTTTTTTATCTTTTTTTCCCAGCAAAAAAGGGGAATCTCCTTGTTAATGAAAATTGATTTTTCACTTGTTTGAATAAATCCATTTTTTTGCAAAACATGTTGCGAACCAAGGTTCTCTTGTGGAGTTTCAGCTATTACTTTTATTAAGCCTTCATCTTGAGCAGCCCAATCAATTAATAATTTCACTGCTTCGGTGGCAATTCCTTTGTTTCGAAATTTTTGATCAATCACATAACCAATTTCCGTAACACCCTCGTTATTGGGTAATCCAGAAAACCCAATTCCCCCAACAGAGCAGGATGAAGGTTTGTAAATAATTTCCCAATTTGTGTACCAACAAAATTCAAAGGGAAATTTGTGTGTTTGAGGTATCCAGAAATCCACTAATGCTTGGTTCATTTCTTGTTGATAGAACTCTTCTAGATCAAACCGATTTGGGACTAAATAGAGGGATTTTTCCATTGCCTCCCTGTCTACAGTTTTCCAACGTGTCAACATGGAATTGTCTAAAGGGATGAGACGTAGACGTTCCGACTGAATAGAGATCATATGGAAAGATTCAAATTTACCTACAAATTAGGTGGATTGGTCGCAAAAACACAATACTAATTTTAAATGTTTGCAATTTTGTTTTAGGTTTTTAACAATTCCACCAAATAACATACATGAAAAAACTGTTTGTATTATTCGTCCTCCTAAGTAGTTCTATTACATCTTTTGCACAAGTGCCAGCAACTAGTCAAACGGCACCTAAAGGTTCAGCCAAAATATCGGGTGTATTATTAGATTCTACCACCAATAAACCCGTTGATTTTGCATCAATTGCCTTGATTAATCCTGCAACCAATAAACCTGTTGATGGAACAATGGCAGATCAAGTTGGTAAGTTTTCGATTCCAAAAGTTGCAACCGGAAAATATAAATTGGTTATTTCTTTTTTAGGCTATGAAAGTAAGTCGATGATGCTTACCATCAAAGATAAAAATGATGACCAGGAGCTAGGGGTCATTAAATTGAAACCAACTGAAAAAGTATTACAAGAAGTAGTGGTTGAGGGCCAAAGGGCATTAATTGAAGAAAAAGTTGATCGTACAGTATATAATGCAGAAAAAGATGCAACAAATCGTGGAGGAGATGCCATTGATGTGTTGAAAAAAGTCCCAATGCTTTCTGTTGACATGGATGGTAATCCATCATTACGTGGTTCATCGAACATTAAAGTGATGATCAACAATAAGCCTTCAACGATATTAGCTACCTCGATTACCGATGCATTGAAGCAAATTCCTGCTGATATGATTAAGTCAGTTGAGGTGATAACTTCTCCATCTGCTAAGTATGATGCCGAAGGGTCTGCAGGTATCATTAACATCATTACGAAAAAGAATACTCTTCAAGGGATTACCTTGAATATAAATTCATCTGCAGGTATTCGTGGTTCTAATTTAGGATTAAACGGAAACTTCAGAAATAAAAACTGGGGTTTGTCATTGGGTGGATTTGGTCGATCAGAATATAATGTTTTAGGTAGTTTTGAAAGTACACAAATTACTACGGCTGCTAACGGTTCTCAAACAACCAATATTCAAACCGCAGATTCTCGTCGACAAGGTTTATTTGGTAATTATCAATTAGGTTTTGATTGGGATATTAATAAATTCAACAGCATCACATCGAGTGTTCGTTTTGGTATGCGAAATGGAAACAATTGGCAAGATGGATTGAAGCAGGTACGTAATGGGGTAGCAACGAGTTTAAGAAATACCAACTCTCTGGATCTATCATCCAATGTGGATATCAATGTTGATTATACGCATACCTACGAAAAAGCTCAAAAGGAATTCAGTATTCTTTCCATGTATTCAAAAAATAATCGTGCGAATGATTTTTATAATGATATCATGAACCCGAATGCAACGATGAGTCAAATCATGAGTTCCATTAAAAATGAAAATACCTCCTATAATGAGGAGATGACATTTCAATTAGATTACCAAACGCCTATTTCAAAAACCCAAATGTTAGAAATTGGTGCTAAAGGAATTGGAAGAAATGTGACTTCTGATTACAAATCTTTCATTAATGCAACGGGTAATGCAGAATCTGGATATACCCAAGTGAATTTAGCAACTTTGCCTTCTAACGTGTTCGATTATACACAAAATATTGTAGGAGCCTATGCAAACTATAATTTCACTACAAAAAATAAGTGGAGTATTAAAGCAGGTGGACGATATGAATACACCGACATCACCGCTAGTTTCTTGAAAAAAGAAGGTCAAAATTTAACAATTCCTCCCTATGGCGTATTTGTGCCAAGTGTTAACTTGTCAAAAACACTTCGTAAAGGGACTTGGAGATTTAGTTACAACCGTCGTATACAACGACCTGGAATTCAAAATTTGAATCCAAATGTGAATGCAACAAATCCATTGAATATTTCGATGGGTAATCCAAACCTTGCTCCTGAATATACTTCAAACTATGAAGTGAATTACAGTCGATATGTAAAGCAAACATATATCTCTGCCGCTTTATTTGTGCGTAATACAACAGGTGCCATCAATCAAATTCGGACGGTTTCAGGAGATACCGTTAAAACAAAATCTGTTAATATTGGTAGTGAGACATCCTATGGCACGAATTTTAACTTAAATATCAATCTTTCCAATAAATTAATGATAGGTGGTGGAGCAGATTTGTCATATGTATACTTGACAAATAATAATCCAGACCCTTTATTAAATGCTAAAAATGAAGGTTTGACTTCCAACTTTAGAGTTTTCTCTAATTACAATGTTGGCGGAGGCTGGGGCTTACAATTGTTCTCTTTTTATCGTCCAAACCAAATCATGTTACAAGGTTCTCAAGGTGGATTTGGAATGTATAATTTAAGTATTCGTAAAGATTTGAAGAACAAAAAAGGAAGCTTTGGAATTGGAGCAGAGAATTTCTTGCAAAATGGAATGGTGATCCGAAATGAAACACATTCTGCACAAATTTCTCAAGTAAGTTTCAATACCATGCGAAATATGAACATTCGCGTAAACTTTACCTATAGTTTAGGAAAAATGACTTTTGGACCACAAAAGCGTAAAAAATCCGTAAACAATGATGATACAAAAGAGGGTGGAGACGCTCAACCAGCTCAACAGCCAATGCAAATGATGGGCCCAGGAATGGGTGGAGGAAATCGCGGTGGCGGTGGTGGATTTGGTGGTGGCGGTTTTGGGGGACCGAGATAAATTGAAAATTGAAAACTGATAATTGATAATTGAAAATTGATAATTGATAATTGATAATTGAAAATTGAATATTGATAATTGAAAATTATTAGTAGTTTGATTTTAATTATAACTTTAATTTTCGGAATTTAAGAAATGTAGTGTTAGGTTTATAATTAAAAAAATGAAACCTAATATTATTAAAGAAAAGTCATTTCAATTTGCCATTAACATCTTTCAATTTACAAATTATCTTAATGTCCAAAAAGGCGAATATGTAATTTCAAAACAATTATTAAGAGCTGGTACGAGTGTTGGAGCAAATGTGAGAGAATCTGAACATGCCGAATCCAGGTTGGATTTTAAGCATAAATTAAATATAGCATTAAAGGAAATTAATGAAACTATTTTTTGGATTGATATATTAATTAAATCAAATTTTGAGAACAGTAAGCAAATTCATGATTTGAAAAATGATGCAGATCAAATTTTAGCCATTTTAATTTCAATTATAAAAAAGCTAAAAGAAAAATAATTTTCAATTCTCAATTCTCAATTCTCAATTTATTTACTTCTTTCAATCGTATAAGTAATCAAATCATTCAAAGAATTTCGATATTCAGAAGGAGGGAAGTTCGAGAGAATTTCCCTCGCTTCATTTGCGATTTGATGCATTTTTTCTGTGGCATATTGTAGGCCGCCAGTTGATTTAACAAAATTAATAACTTCACGTACCTTTTGTGGATTTTCTGACTCGTTTTTAATTGTTGAAATAATGTATTTCCTCGTTCGTCGGTCAGTGTGTTGAAGTGCATGAATTAAGGGAAGTGTCATTTTCTTTTCCTTGATGTCAATTCCTAAAGGTTTCCCGATTTCATCGTCACCATAATCAAATAAATCGTCTTTTATTTGAAAGGCAATGCCAACTTTTTCGCCAAATAATCGGACCTTGTCGACGATTCCGTCGACAGCTTTTGTTGACTGAGCGCCTACCGCACAACAAGCAGCAATTAACGTAGCTGTTTTTTTGCGAATTACTTCAAAATAAATCTCTTCAGTAATATCTAATTTTCTTGCTTTTTCAATTTGCAACAATTCTCCTTCTGCTATTTCTCTTACGGCGGTAGAGACCGACTCCAGCATTTCGAAATCTTTATGCTCTACGGAAAGCAATAAGCCTTTGGAGAGTAAGTAATCTCCAACTAAAACCGCAATTTTGTTTTTCCAAATGGCATTGATAGAGAAAAATCCCCTTCTGTAATTTGAATCGTCCACCACATCATCGTGTACAAGCGTTGCTGTGTGTAGCAATTCAATGAGTGCAGCCCCCCGATAGGTTTTTTCATTGATTTCACCAAACATTCCTGCTGAAAGAAATACAAACATCGGACGCATTTGTTTTCCTTTACGTTGAACGATGTAGTTCATGATGCTGTCGAGCAGCATCACTTTGGTTTTCATAAATTGTCTAAATTTCCCTTCAAACGATTTCATCGGAATTGAAATGGGCGCTTGAATTTTTTGTATTGAAACAGACATTTATGTGCTTTATGCGAATTTGAGAATCTAATTTACATAAATTTACTTAGTTTTAGAAAACAAATTACGATTTAACCCATGAGTAAAATTCTTGTTCTTGCCGGAGGTTCAGTCAAAGGTGCCTTTCAGGCAGGTGTTATTCGAAAAGTGTTTGAAAATGGATTTCAGCCTGATGCCATTTATGGTGTTTCTGCTGGAAGTTTGAATGCTGCCTATTTGGTCAATCAGTTGGGCGAACAAACGATTGCAGGAGAGCCTTTAGATTTTGTGAAGGCAGGAAATGATTTATGGGATTTTTGGGAAACGAGAATTACTAGTCCAGCCAATTTATTTCAGCCTTTCAATTTAATGGAATTGGGCTATACGGCTATCGTAAAAAAGTTCAGGGGTTTGGTGAGCATGCAGCCCTTGAAGCAATTGATTGCCGATGTGTTACAAATGCGGAATTTACATGCAAGTCCGATTGGGATAAAGGTTGGTGCGGTAAATATTGTTGATGGTGGGATGAAATATGTAGATCCAAGTGTTGAGTATTTTTTTGATTATTTAATGGCTTCTTCTGCTGTGCCAATATTGATGCCTGTTGTAAAAATTAATCACGAGGAACATCGGAGCTTTTTAGATGGAGGATTGCGAAATGTATCGCCGATCAAAAAGGCTATTGAAGATGGAGCAACAGAGATTGTGAGTATTTCTTGTCACCCTGAACACATCGAAGGAGGAAATTTTGATTCAGGTGATTTACTCGCTTTGGTAGATCGCGTAATGGATATTGCTGTCAATGAAATATTAAATGCAGATTTGCGTGAAGCAATTTTGGCTAGCGAAGTTGGAAAAAGTAAGGTGAAAATCACAAGTTATCGACCTCCTCATCCGCTTCAAATTGATATGCAGAGCTTTAACAAATATGATATTCGCAGATTGTTGGAGTTGGGAAGAGCGGTGGAGGTATGAGTTATGAGTTATGAGTTATGGGTTATGGGTTATGGGTTATGGGTTATGGGTTATGGGTTATGGGTTATGAGTTATGGGTTATAAATAAGTAAAAATGATAAAGATTTTACTTTATTAGAAAAATACTGAAACTATGAAAAAATTATTAACGATTTTGTTTGTCTTTTCTATAATTAGCTTAAATGCGCAAAAAATTGATGTAA
>JBEGQV010000157.1:0-12652 GCA_041180785.1 Bacteroidota bacterium
AATCGAAGTAACGTAGAAGAAAAACCTAACTCTTCACAAGATTTCACTTTATTGGCTACATAGGTTTCTGAAGCACCATTATTTCCAACTAAAATTGCAACCAAGTGTGGCGCTCTTTTTCCTGATGCCACTAATTCTTTTACTTCCTCTCCAATAGCAGCTTTCATTGATTCAGCTACCATTTTACCATCAATTATATGTCCCATCGTAATGTTTGTAATTATTTCTTCTTTTTTACCGGAGCCTCATCTCCTAATTTAATACAATCTTCTAATGTTAAGGAATTAGGATCTGTACCTTTTGGTATTTTCACATTTCGCTTACCTATTTGAATATAGGGTCCGTAGATGCCATTCACTACTTTTACGGAATCATTTTCAGGAAATTCTTTTA
This sequence comes from Bacteroidota bacterium, assembly GCA_041180785.1. GTDB lineage: Bacteria > Bacteroidota > Bacteroidia > Cytophagales > Spirosomataceae > Sandaracinomonas. Next base: position 394 of record JBEGQV010000157.1, read on the forward strand.
AAAACTTATTAGCTTCTAAATTTCTTTTTGCCTGAATTAACTCAATTGCTTTTTCTAAAGTAATTGAGGTTAAAGATTCACCTTTACCTAAAGAATAATATTTTCCGGCATGTTTCACATAGGGGCCAAACCGTCCTTTTCCAGTAGAAATAATTTCATTTTCAAAAAATCCTAACCCTTCTGCCTCAGCAGCTTTTGCGGCTGCTGTTAATACTGAAACAGCCTCATTAATTTCGATGGTAAATGGATCATAGGTATCAGGTAAACTCGTGAATGCACCATTGAACTTTATGTAGGGTCCTAATTTACCAGCACCAATCACAACTGGCGCATCTTGATAAATACCAATTTCCCTTGGAAGTCGAGGTCTACTAATCAATTTCAAGGCTTCCTCAAAGGTAATTGTATTGACGGAATGGTTTTTATCCAAATTCACAAAAGTTGGTTTTTCATCATCACCTGCTTCACCAATTTGTATAAATGGTCCAAATTTACCTATTCGAACAGATATGGGTTTACCAGAAGTTGGATCTATTCCAAGTTCTCTTGCACTTCCTACACTACTTCTTGAAACAGACTTACTATCTAAAATGGTTTGATGAAAATCTTTATAAAAATTCTTCATCATTTGGGTCCAGGATAATTTTCCTTTGGCAATATTGTCAAATTCGTCTTCCATATCGGCAGTGAATTTGTAATCAACAACATCATCAAAATTATCCACTAAAAAATCGGTAACCAAGGTTCCAATGGGTGTTGGAAATAGCTTTGCTTTTTCCGTACCATATGTTTCTGAAGATGAAATAGCCTTAATTTCTCCATTCTTTAAAACCAATGATTTGACAACACGCTCTTTTCCATTACGATCCTCTTTTACAACATACTCACGTTTTATAATTGTTGATATCGTAGGAGCGTAGGTAGAAGGTCGACCAATTCCTTTTTCTTCCAAAGCCTTTACCAAACTTGCTTCTGTATAACGTGCAGCAGGACGCGTAAAACGCTCATTCGCTTTCAATTCATTTAAATCTAAGATCTGACCCACAGTTAATGGAGGTAACATATCTTGATTTTCATCTTCTTCTTCATCATCTTTTCCTTCAAGATAAACCTTCAAAAAACCTTCAAATGCTATCACTTCACCAGTTGCGACTAATATTTCCTTAGATGTTGAAATTCCAATTTGTGCAGTGGTTCGTTCAATTTTTGCATCTGCCATTTGTGAGGCAATTGCTCTTTTCCAAATCAATTCATACAATCTTTTTTCTCTGGCATCACCGGTAATCGAATTTACCTGAAAATCAGTTGGACGAATCGCTTCGTGAGCTTCTTGAGCCGACTCATTTTTGGTTTTAAATTGCCGTGCATGATGAAAATTAGCTCCATAAGCTGATTCAATTGCAGTCTTTGCTTTATCTCTGGCTTCTTGAGATAGACTTGTTGAATCCGTTCTCATATATGATATTCGCCCAGATTCATATAATTTTTGTGCAACTGACATGGTTGTTGCTACCGCAAAACCTAATTTACGTGATGCTTCCTGTTGTAAGGTAGAAGTGGTAAATGGAGGAGCAGGTGATTTTTTCGCAGGTTTAGTTTCCAAAGATTTAATAGAAAATTCTGCTGGTACACAAGCTTCTAAAAATGCAAAAGCCTCCTTTTCGGTATCAAAATTTTTAGGCAATTCTGCCTTCAATACCTTACCTCCCGGAAGATTAAATAAGGCATTAATTTTATAACTACCTTGCGGTACAAATCCTTCAATTTCCTTTTCCCTTTCAACAATTAATCGAACAGCAACAGATTGCACTCGACCAGCGGATAATCCTCGTTGCACTTTTGACCATAAAATGGGTGATAACTCAAAACCAATCAATCGGTCCATGATCCGTCTGGCTTGCTGAGCATTAACCAAATCCATATCAATCGTTCGCGGATGTTGAATAGCATTTTGAATAGCCGATTTCGTAATTTCTCTAAAAACGATACGTTTTGTATCATTTTTAAGTCCTAAAGCTTCTTTTAAATGCCAAGAAATGGATTCTCCCTCACGGTCGTCGTCCGTTGCTAACCAAACTTCTTCAGACGATTTGGCAAGTGACTTTAATTCGTTAATAACTTTTGTCTTATCAGGAGAAATAACATAAGTAGGAGTAAAATCATTTTCAATATCGATCGCTTTATCGCCTTTTGTTGGCAAATCTCGCACATGACCAAATGAAGATTTAACAACAAAATCAGAACCCAAATAACCCTCTATGGTTTTGGCTTTTGCTGGTGACTCTACAATTACTAAATTCTTTGCCATTCTCTCAGATTTTCAAAAAAAATTAAAACGGGACTTCAAATATAAGTCTAATTACACAAATGCAAGTATTAATTTTAAGAAAGCAGAAAAAAATCAGGTTTTTGATTAATCGATCACATTCCCTACACGAATACGTGCATTGATATTGATACGCAATCCAATGTAATTAAATTTACCATTGGTGAAATTTGCAATTCCCTCTAATCGAAATACTTTAAATACGCCATCTAGTCCATATCCAATTTCATTATATATGAGATTTTGATTTTTTAGCAAGACCACATTCGCGATTAACAATTCCTTCATATAGGCCTTTTTAGTTCCCAGTAGAGGTTTTAACCATAAATTGGAAAATTGCGAAATAGATAAGGCTTCTAAATAGGCACCACTCGTGCTGTAGGTGTAATGACTCACATTTAAACGTTGATTTGCACCCGAAGTGATGTTTTGGTAGTATCCAACTAATCGATGGGATGCCAAACTTTCCCCAGTCATCAACAAATTATAATTTCCATTAAAATGCTTATAATCGATAAAATAGGAAGGAGCATTTCCTATAAAAGTCCCCGTATTAATTTGCAAACCTGTTTTTATCCAAGGGGAAAATTCAAAATTGTGTATGTATGAAAATTCGATATGGTGAAATTGTGTACTTGAATTAGCTACATTTGGCCAACCTGCACGGTATTTAAATAGCAGTAGAGGAGAGGAACCCAATTCCACTTTTCGCTCATTGTTGATAAACGTGTAATTCAGAAAGGGTCTAAATCCCAAATGCAAAGTTGTTGTAAAAGCATCATGAGTTTGAAAACCTTCCTTTGCATATTCATTGTTTGTCGGGTTATTAGAAGTAAAATCACGATTCAAATAATTAATCCAATAATAGGACGTAATGTTATCCATCTGCATTCTCGTAGCATATTCAAGCCAGGTTTTAACAAAAAACTTACTCGAGTATTTCTTGTTAAGGTATAAACTCAAAAACTGCTTTCGGTAAATTTTCATCTGGTTATTTTTCAGCAGTAGAGTAGATAAACTATTCATTTCGGGAGAAATTGAAACTTCCGAATTGTATTGTTGAATGTAATCGCCACCTGTTAGGTTTGCCTCCAAATCATCTGTTTTATAGCGTAATTTAAGATAACCCGTATTTCGATTCAGTCCGTACGAACGTCTTCCCATGCCTTCTAATTCTAAGAAATGGTATCTCGACCACCGTTTGCGAAATACTAATCCTGTTGCTGCAACAAAACCTTCTGCTGTATTATAATTTGAATCAAATAAAGGCGATTTGTAATACATCTCGAAAGGATAAAAATCATTTTGGCGTTCGCCAAAATAAAATGATTTACTAAAAATAAAATGGTGAAATTTCAATTTAGTCTTTTTCAAATCGTCGTATTCGACGATTTGATTTGTTGTTTGATCAAAATCATTATTAAAAAACAATTCATTTTGCGTTTGATTTTGTAAATAATTGGGGGCAAAAGCGATGGAATCGATGGTTACAACACCCGTTTCTAATCGTTGTTTCCATTTCTGAATCATGGAATCATGCAACGTTCCTAGCAATTGCGAAACAAAAATTTCGTCAAAAACGCGCTCGGCAATATTTAATTTTTCAGTAAAGACCTGCGGTTCTTCTGCTATTTTCTGAAAAGGTTGATCTTGAATTTCTGAAATAATGGCTTCTTGTATTTCGTATTCACCATTATTTCCCAATACACCACCTTTCACTTTAAAATTTCCAAGTTTAGGCAACCACTTTCCTAAGGAAAATTGATAGGCTAATTGTATATCATAATCAATCGCATCAGAAGACACCTTTGCATCAAAATGAACCAAATACCCTGTTTCAGAAATCACAAATTTCCCTTTAAATAGTCTATCTGTATTAAAATTAGGCGTAAAATCAAAGATAAAGCAATGCTGCTGTTGAACAAGCGTGTCTTTTACGTAATTGGTTTGGTAATAATAATCCGAAAAGTAATTAAAAGGTGAAACACAAGAAGGACCCACTAAATCTTGATAAAAATCTGGCCAAAAGAAGGAGGTTGGTTTTCCGTTTTTTTTGTTCATCAATTCAAACTTTTCTACCAATTGTTTGGTTTGATTTAATGATTTGATAGTTACCCAATTGGTCGATTTTTGACCATACCATTTATTTACAATGATTCCCTCACTGTTTGAAAGTCTTTTTTGTCCTATTTCTAACAATTGATTAAATCTTCCTTTTTCGGTTATTTCTGCCCGAAAGGCATAATTTTTTAGTTGAGAAGATTTATATGGGGCATTTTTACAAATAATTTTGAATACTGAATCAGCAACCAACTTTTGAGAAAAAGCTTCAGAAGTTGACAAAGTGCAAAAACAAATCAAAAAAAGGATGTATATTTTTTTCAAGCAGTAAATCAGATAAATCTTTGCAGAAAATATGCACAAAAAAAGTCAAAATTTGCCAAGAATCTATTATTTTTGCGGACAATTTTATAAAAACGATATTTCTCATGGCCTTTGACATTGAAATGATTAAAGCGGTTTATGAAAGAATGCCCGCACGAGTAGAAGCTGCTAGAAAGCTTGTGGGTAAACCGCTGACCTTAACTGAAAAGATTCTTTACAGTCACCTTTGGGAGGGTACACCTTCATCTACATTTACAAGAGGAGCTTCTTATGTAGATTTTGCACCAGACAGAGTTGCGATGCAAGACGCAACTGCACAAATGGCATTATTGCAATTTATGCAAGCTGGTCGTCCAAAAGTTGCCGTACCTTCAACCGTACACTGTGATCACTTAATTGAGGCAAAAGTTAGTTCAAACACAGATTTGGCCGTAGCTGTAGATAAAAATAAAGAAGTTTACGAATTCCTTTCATCTGTTTCTGATAAATATGGTATCGGTTTCTGGAAACCAGGAGCTGGTATTATTCACCAAGTGGTGTTGGAAAATTATGCATTCCCGGGTGGAATGATGATTGGGACTGACTCACATACCGTAAATGCAGGTGGATTGGGAATGATTGCCATTGGAGTGGGTGGTGCTGATGCATGTGATGTTATGGCAGGATTAGCTTGGGAATTGAAGTTCCCTAAGTTAATTGGTGTGAAATTAACAGGTAAATTAAACGGTTGGACATCAGCAAAAGACGTAATTCTTAAAGTTGCTGGTATTTTAACAGTTAAAGGAGGTACAGGTTGTGTGGTTGAATATTTCGGAGAAGGCGCTACCTCTATGTCATGTACTGGGAAAGGAACAATCTGTAACATGGGTGCTGAAATTGGAGCAACTACTTCAACTTTTGGTTACGATGATTCGATGGCTCGTTACTTGCAATCAACAGGACGTGCAGATGTTGCTGAATTAGCTAATGGAGTTAAAGAACATTTAACAGCTGACCCAGAGGTTTATGCAAATCCAGAAGCATACTTCGATCAAGTGATTGAAATCGATTTAGATACATTAGAACCGCACTTAAATGGTCCATTTACACCAGATTTAGCTACTCCAATCTCTAAAATGAAGGAATTGGCAGAAAAGAATGGTTGGCCAACCAAAGTAGAAGTAGGTTTAATCGGTTCTTGTACAAACTCTTCTTACGAGGATATTGCACGTGCCGCATCTTTAGCAAAACAAGTAGCAGCAAAAGGTTTAAAAACAAAAGCCCAATTTACCATTACTCCAGGTTCTGAGCTGGTAAGGTATACGATTGAAAGAGATGGTTTAATTGATACATTTAATACCATTGGTGCAACTGTATTTTCAAATGCATGTGGACCATGTATCGGTCAGTGGGCGCGTCCAGGTGCTGAAAAAGGAGAGAAGAACACCATTGTACACTCATTCAATAGAAACTTTGCCAAAAGAGCGGATGGAAATCCGAACACCTATGCATTTGTTGCATCGCCAGAATTAGTAACAGCACTAGCAATCGCAGGTGATTTAACTTTTAACCCAATTACAGATACCTTAACCAATGAAAAAGGTGAACAAGTGAAGTTAGAAGCTCCAAGTGGGGATGAATTACCAAAGCAAGGATTTGCAGCAGAAGATGCCGGATACCAGGCACCTGCTGAAGATGGTTCTGCTGTTCAAGTAAAAGTTTCTCCAACATCAGATCGTTTACAATTGTTAGATCCATTTGCAGCTTGGGAGGGAACTGATTTAACAGGATTAAAATTATTAATTAAAGCAAAGGGTAAATGTACTACTGACCATATCTCAATGGCAGGTCCTTGGTTGAAATACCGTGGTCACTTAGATAACATTTCAAACAACATGTTAATTGGAGCGGTAAACTTCTTCAACGACAAAACAGATAATGTTAAAAATCAATTATCAGGTGAATATGGTGCAGTTCCAGCAACTCAAAGAGCTTACAAATCTGCTGGTATAGGAACAATCGTTGTAGGTGACACAAATTACGGAGAAGGCTCTTCTCGTGAGCATGCAGCGATGGAACCACGTCATTTAGGTGTTCGTGCCGTATTAGTAAAATCATTTGCTCGTATTCACGAAACCAACTTGAAAAAACAAGGTATGTTGGCTTTAACCTTTGCAAATGAGGCTGACTATGATAAAATTCAAGAAGACGATACTTTTAGCATTTTAGGTTTACAAGGATTTTCCCCTGATAAAGCTTTAACAATCGAATTAACACATAAAGATGGATCTAAAGATTCATTCTCAGTAAATCATTCATACAATGCACAACAAATTGAATGGTTTAAAGCTGGTGGTGCCCTTAACATCATTAGAGCTTCTGTAAAATAATATTTGTAGTTAAGGCGTGAAATTTGTAATTTTGCGCCTTATTTCTTAAAAACCCTAGCATCTACAACAACATGGCCGCAATTAATGCCGTAAAAATTTTTTCTGGTTCAGCCTCTCAATATTTAGCCAAAGATATTGCCAAATATTATGGTAAAGATTTAGGAGCTGTCTCTACGTTACGTTTCTCTGATGGAGAAATGTCGCCAAGTTTCGATGAATCAGTTCGTGGATGTGACGTTTTTATCATTCAATCAACATTTCCAACAGCCGACAATTTAATGGAGTTGTTGTTAATGATTGATGCAGCACGCAGAGCTTCTGCACACTATGTGACAGCAGTTATTCCGTATTTTGGCTATTCACGCCAAGATCGTAAAGATCGCCCAAGAGTTGGTATCGGTGCAAAATTAATTGCAAATTTATTAACAGCAGCAGGTGCTGATCGTTTAATGACAATTGATTTACATGCCGGACAAATTCAGGGCTTTATGGACTTCCCAGTAGATCATTTGGAAGGAAATGCAATTTTCGTTCCTTACTTAAAATCCTTAAACTTAGAAAATATTGTATTTGCTTCACCTGACGTAGGGGGTGTGGTAAGAACTCGCAACATGGCCAAATTCTTTAATGCAGAAATGGTTATTTGTGATAAGCACCGTAAACGTGCGAATGAAGTAGCTTCCATGCAATTAATTGGTAACGTAGAAGGTGCTGATGTTATTTTGGTCGATGATTTAATTGATACCGGTGGAACGTTATGTAAAGCTGCGCAATTAATCATGGACAAAGGTGCAAAATCTGTACGTGCAGTGGTAACTCACCCAGTACTATCAGGTAATGCCTACGAAAATATCTCAAATTCTGTTTTAACGGAGTTATTGGTTACAGACACCATTCCTCAAAAACAAGCTTGTGATAAAATTAAAGTTCTTTCTGTTGCTGAATTATTTGCAAAGGCAATCGGAAGAATCAGAGATCATGAATCTATCAGTTCATTATTTATAAAGTATTAATTTAAACGTTTTTAGGGGATAGCATAGGCGAAAGACTAAAAACACAAACAACAAAAAAATGAAAAAATTAGAGGTTGTAGGTTACAAAAGATCATCTCTAGGCACAAAAAGTGCAAAAGATTTACGTGCAGAAGCATTAGCTCCATGTGTATTATATGGTGGAAAAGAGCAAGTACACTTTGCTGTTCCAATGATTTTGTTCCGTGATTTATTGTATACTCCTGAAGTTCACGAAGTAGAATTAAACATTGAAGGTGATAAATACCGCGCTATCTTAAAAGATGCACAGTTTCATCCAGTAAATGAAATGATTTTACATGTCGACTTCCTTGAAATCGTTGCGAGCAAGCCAATCAAAATTGATGTACCTATCAGAATTATTGGTAACTCTCCAGGTGTAATCAAAGGGGGTAAAATGGTTCAAAAATTACGTAAAGTATCTTTAAAAGGTTTAGCTGAAAATATTCCTGATTTCGTTACTGCGGATATCTCAGGTTTAGATTTAGGTCAAACTGTAAAAGTAAACAAATTAACTGTTGAAGGTTGTGAGATTTTAAATCCACCAAGCAACCCAGTAGCAACTATCGATATCCCAAGAGCATTAAGAGGCAAATTAACCGCTTAATTCAAACGGATTTTTCTGATAGAGACAAAAAAATAACCACCTTTTCAGGTGGTTATTTTTTTTATACAAATGAATAAATTACTTCTTTGCAATAACAATTGTTTTCACAATTGGAGCTTTCTCAACTGTGGCAGTTGAAGCATCTTTTACTGCTATATAAGGTGCAATTACTAACGAAACAATCGACATCAATTTAATCAGAATATTCATTGATGGACCAGAGGTATCTTTAAATGGATCCCCAACCGTATCACCTGTTACAGCTGCCTTGTGTGGATCTGAGCCTTTCTTGTATGTCTGGCCATCAATTAAAACACCTTTTTCAAATGATTTCTTGGCATTATCCCATGCACCACCTGCATTCGACTGGAAAATACCCATCAATACACCAGAAACAGTAACACCTGCCAATAATCCACCTAATACTTCAGGACCCATCGTAAATCCTACCAATACCGGAACGATCAAAGCTATAGCTCCCGGTAAAACCATTTGGCGAATAGAAGCCTCTGTAGAAATAGCAACACATTTCTCATATTCTGGTTCAGCTTTGAATTCCATGATTCCAGGAATTTCTCTAAATTGGCGACGAACCTCATTGACCATTTCCATCGCTGCTTTACCTACCGCAGAAATACATAATGCAGAGAAAATAAAAGGAATCATCCCTCCAATAAATAACCCTGCCAAAACATCTGCTTTATAGATATCAATTTTCGTTATACCAGAAGTACCTACAAAGGCAGCAAATAATGCCAAGGAAGTCAATGCTGCTGAGGCAATAGCGAATCCTTTACCAGTAGCTGCTGTTGTATTTCCAACTGCATCTAAATTATCCGTTCTTTCACGAACTTCTGAAGGTAATTGCGACATTTCAGCAATACCACCTGCATTGTCAGCAATCGGACCAAATGCATCAATAGCTAATTGCATTGCCGTTGTGGCCATCATACCTGCAGCGGCTATAGAAACGCCATAAATTCCAGCAAACTTGTATGAAAAGAAAATACCTGCTGCTAAAACCAAAATTGGAATAACAGTTGATTCCATACCTACTGCCAAACCTCCAATGATATTTGTTGCATGACCAGTACCCGATTTTTGAACAATAGAATCCACCGGACGTTTACCCATGGCAGTGTAATACTCAGTTACAATCGACATCAAAGTTCCTACAACTAAACCTACAATGATCGAATAAAAAACATCCATTGAAGAAAATTCAAATCCTCTTAATACCAATTTTGCAGGCAAAATTTCTTTTACCAAGAAATAAGAAGCCACAAAAGTGATGATAATAGATGCATAATTACCAATATTCAAGGCATTTTGAACAGAAGAAGTTTCTCCTTTAATACGAACAAAAAATGTTGAAACCAATGAAGCCAACAAACCAACACCTGCAATTAACATAGGTAATAAAACAGGAGAGAAGCCTCCGTAATTATCCAATACTTCAATTTCTTGACCCAACACCATTGTTGCTAAAATCGTAGCCACATAAGAACCAAATAAGTCAGCTCCCATACCAGCCACATCACCTACATTGTCACCTACGTTATCAGCAATCGTTGCCGGATTACGAACATCATCTTCGGGAATACCCGCTTCAACTTTTCCAACAAGGTCAGCACCAACATCGGCCGCTTTTGTATAAATACCACCGCCCACACGAGCAAATAAGGCAATTGATTCTGCCCCTAAAGAAAAACCTGCTAATACCTCAATTGCAGTTTTCATTTCAACAGAAGTCAAAGCTTGACCTGCAGCAAATAATTGATAAAAAGTGATAAATAATCCACCTAATCCTAAAATTGCCAACCCTGCTACACCCATTCCCATCACAGAACCACCTGTAAATGAAACAGATAAAGCATTTGCTAAGGAGCCTCTTGCGGCTTCAGCTGTACGAACATTTGCTTTTGTTGCAACTTTCATACCAATATATCCTGCGGTAGCTGAAAAAATAGCACCAATTAAAAAGGCAACGGCAATAAGTGGAGATGAATGAAATCCTTCGCCTTCTTGGCTACCCAACCATGCCAATAAGATGGCTGTAGGAATAGCAAAATAGGCTAAAATTTTCCATTCAGCTTTTAAAAAGGCAATCGCTCCATCTGCTATATAGCCTGAAAGCTTTTGCATGGTTTCATTTCCTGCATTTTGATTGGATACCCAACTAAACTTCCATGCAGTGTACAATAATCCTACTATACCAAAAGCAGGAACCAAGTAAACAATTGAATTCATAGATATTTGTTAAAAGATTAAATAATTAGAATTTTTCCAAAAAAATTTAGAACGAAAATAAGATATTTGAAGCAATAAAACAATTAAAACGGAACCCGAATTAATACTTTCAATTTTTCTGGAACCCATGTTCCTATTGGGTAAACTAAATCAACTCCAAACGCTTTAAAAATACCATCAACGCGATAATTAATTTCTTGATAATATTTTTGTTGATTAGAGTTAGGAAAGTATAGAGCACTGAATTGAATTGACTCTTTTAAACCATATCCATACAATAAATTAAATTGATTCAATAAGAACTTTTTAGGTTCCCAAATAAAATGACCCTGCAATGAGGAACCGGATGTACTAAATTGATAATAGGGTAAAGCTTTAAATCCTTCATTTGTATTGGTAGTAAACAAAATTTCATTACCCTTAAAATGAGTAAAATCAAGAAAATTAGAGGGCTTTTGCAAAAAGGCATGATAAGCAAGTTGATAGGTAAATTCCCCTAATCGATTTAAATTTAATTTTTGCTTTGCAGAAATCTCCATAGAACTAAATGAATTTTCTAGTATCGCCTTTGAAAAACTTAATTTATAAACAACTCCTCGAGTATTTGAAACATATACCGATTGATTGAATCTCCTGAAGACGGCATTGGGTTGCCATTGAACAGTTCCTTTAAAAACAAATTGTTGATCATTTGAAAAAACAGTATTTCCTAATTCATTATTTTCGCTATAGTTTGGAGAAAACTTTGTTGAATTTCTGAAAATTCCATATTCAACACTATTCAAAAGACTACTTCTATTTCGAAACTCCGATTCAACTGAAAATAAAACAGAAGCAGCTATTCGGTTTGAATAAAATAGATTTATATATTCTTTATTATAAAATTTAGCATAATTTTTATTTAACAAAAGAGAATAAAAACTATTTAACCGATCCGAAATGGGGGATGTGTTATTAATTTGAAACAATTCATTTCCTATTTTTAACCCAAAAGCTTGTCTCCCGTTTTGAAATTGTCGATAAAGACCTAAACTACCATTAATAGCCTCTCGATCCAATGCCCAATGAATACCACTGTAAATTTTAATAGAATTTTGTTTTTCAAATAGTTTCAAAAATTCTAGCTTATAAGTCAAGGTATTTCCATTTACAGCATTAAAATCATAAGATAAACCTGAAATTCGAAATGAATTTCCAATTCCTTTTTTCGAATAATCGAATAACTTTCCAGTAAATATTTGAGACCATTTGAATTTTGGCAAATTATTAATTGAATCCTTTCTACGTTTTT
>JBEGQV010000158.1:0-16082 GCA_041180785.1 Bacteroidota bacterium
GTCAAAGATTTTTTTGAAAAACTTAAACTCAATTCACACGACCAACAATTATCTAAACGAATATTAATTGAAATCAACAATCGTTTGGACTATATGGATAAAGTTGGATTGGGGTATTTAACCCTTAATCGACTGAGTTCAACGTTATCGGGTGGAGAATTTCAACGAATCAAATTAGCAACCTCCTTAGGAAGCGCATTGGTTGGTTCTATGTATATTTTAGATGAACCGAGCATCGGATTACACCCTAGAGATACACAGCGACTTGTTTCTGTACTGCAATTATTGAAAAAAATGGGCAATACGGTGATTATCGTTGAACATGAAGAAGAGGTCATGCGAGCAGCAGATCAAATCATTGACATTGGTCCTGAAGCTGGCAGACATGGAGGTAATTTAATTTTCCAAGGAAGCCTTGAAGACGCTCTGAAGGAAAAGACGATTCAATCACATACCCTTAATTTCTTAACGGGTAGAGATGAGGTTGAAATTCCAAGCATCCGCAGAATACCTTTAGCACATATCGAGGTAAAAGGTGCCTCAGAAAATAATTTAAAGAATTTAGATGTTAAAATTCCATTAGGAGTCTTAACGGTTGTCACTGGCGTGAGTGGCTCCGGCAAATCTACTTTGATTCGCAAAATTTTATATCCTGCCATGCTCCGCCATTTACAACTTGGTACTGAAGAAACAGGAAGATTCAAAGAATTAGGAGGGAGCTTAAATAAAATTCAACATGTAGAAATGGTGGACCAACAACCGATTGGAAAGTCGAGTCGATCAAACCCCATTACCTATATTAAAGCATACGATGCCATCAGAGCCTTGTTTGCAGATCAGGCTATCTCAAAAAATAGAGGCTATAAACCTGCACACTTCTCGTTTAATGTAGAAGGTGGAAGATGCGAAACCTGTCAGGGAGAAGGAGAAATAACCATCGAAATGCAATTCATGGCAGATATTCGCCTTACCTGTGAATCTTGTCAAGGGCACCGTTTCAAACAAGAAATCTTAGACATCAAATTCCACGAGAAGCACATTGCCGACATTTTAGACATGACGGTAGAAGAAGGACTAGAATTTTTCAGAGCCCATCAACCTCGTATTGCTGAAAAAATTGATCCGCTCATGCAAGTGGGATTAGGTTACATTAAATTAGGTCAATCGTCTAATTCCCTTTCCGGTGGGGAAGCCCAGCGTGTAAAATTGGCCAGTTTCTTAGGAAAAGGAAATGCCAATAAAGGTAAAACGCTCTTTATTTTTGATGAACCTACAACAGGTTTACATTTTCACGACATTAAAAAATTATTGAAAGCACTGAATGATTTAGTTGAACAAGGAGATACGGTGGTAATCATTGAACACAACATGGAAGTGATCAAATGTGCTGACCACATCATTGATTTAGGTCCGGAAGGGGGAGAAAATGGTGGAAATTTATGTTTCGAGGGGAGTCCGGAAGAAATGATCAAGTTGAAAAATAATCCAACAGCCACCTACTTACAAGAAAAAATCAAGCGATAATTTATACATTTGTTTATGCTTAATCAGTCGACCGAAAACCCTTTAGATTTAATTTTAGTGCAAATCACGCAAGGATTTTCCTTCATATTGCCTGAGATTATCCTATTGTGCTGGATTCTGGTGAGCATTTTTGCAGAGTTATTTTTACATGCTCGAACCTCAAAATTTGCTTCTTCCTGGAGATATTTTATTACACAAATCGGATTAGTGTTAGCGCTAGTTTTGGCCTTTCAACGCATGTATGTGGGATTAGAAGGTTTTGTTTGTTTTAATCTATTTGCGGTTAATCCAACAAGTAATATTTTAAATACGGTTATCATTTTCATGGGATTATTGTTGATGCTCATCAATCAAACACAGCATAAACTCATTAAACATGAAGAAAAAATTGGATTTTTGAGTGTTTTGGCGGGTGCCTTATTAACCAGTATTTCTTATCATTGGTTGAGTATCTATGTGAGTTTAGAACTCATGTCTTTGGGAACTTATATTTTAGTTGGAATTCGAAAAGACCATGAAGGAGCAAGAGCCAGTTTACCTTACGTCTTATTCGGCATTGCTACCTCAGCCATTTTCTTGTATGGCATTTCTTTGGTCTATGGAATGAGTGGCACCTTAAGTTTACAAGGAGAAAACATCGTAAGGGCTTTAAATTCTAACAACCCTTGGTTGGTGGGCACTTCTTTAGCCTTAATCAGTTCTGGTATTTTATTTAAAATGGCCTGGGCACCTTTTCATCCTTGGAATCCAGATGCAATGGAAACCTTACCAGCTTCTTGGATGTCATGGATAAGCATTGCACCCAAAATTGCAGTTGCCGGACTTGGCATGCGCATTGTGCACTTATTTCCAACATTATCCATTGATGTCATCGCTATTTTAGCCATACTTACTTTATTAGTTGGCAATTTAGGCGGCTTATTACAAACAAATACCAAACGATTGTTAGCTTATTCAAGTATTGCCCATGGTGGATTTATGGCCATGATTTGGCTGTTTCCCTACCAAGACGGAAGTCAGGCCTTGGTATTTTATTCCGTGTTATATAGCCTTAGTGTCTTACTGGTATTTTATTTAACAGATAATGGCAAACAAGAAATCGTCAAAAACGATTTAGGACAATTTGCTGGTTTGGGTAAAACACAACCCCTATATGGACTAAGTTTATTGTTGGGATTCATTGCCTTAACTGGACTTCCTCCATTTGGAACCTTCTGGGCTAAATTAAATTATTTTGGATTGTTGTGGAACAGTTATCAAATTTCTCAAAGCAAAGCCATCTTGGCTTTGTTTAGTGTGGCCATCCTCACTACCGCCACTTCCTTGTTTTTCTATTTAAAAATTCCTTACCAACTGTATTTTAAAAACAAGTCAGAAGCTGGAGTTGAAGCCATCACAGTTCATAAAAACTATTGGATTGTAGCAATTATCGGACTTGTACTTTTCTTTGCATTCTTTTTTCCAAATTACTTCCGAGCTTAAGTAAATTTCTTTAATTTTGTTTTAGGAATTTACGTTTATCCCCCAAATTATGTCAGATTCGATTAAGCACGAATGTGGTATTGCACTCATCCGATTGCGAAAACCTTATCAGTATTACCTTGATAAATACAAAACCCCCACATACGGACTTGGGAAATTGTATTTGATGATGGAAAAACAGGTCAACCGAGGACAAGATGGCGCAGGGGTAGCCAATATCAAAATAAACGTAAATCCAGGAAGTAGATACATCTCAAGATACCGCTCAGTCGAGCCACAAGCAGTAGCCGATATTTTCGGAAAAATCAATAAAAAATTCAGGAAAGCCTTAAAAAACGCTAAAGAAATCAAACGCGAAACAGGAATTGATCCTTCGCAAGATGCTAATTGGTGGCAAGAAAACGTGGCCTTTACTGGAGAAGTTTTATTGGGACATCTACGATATGGAACGCATGGGCAAAACGAAATTGAAAACTGCCATCCAATGCTCCGCCAAAACAACTGGAGAAGTAGAAATTTAGTAATGGCTGGTAATTTCAACATGACCAATGTGGATGAACTATTTGACAAATTGGTGTCTTTAGGCCAACATCCAAAAGAGAAAGTGGATACAGTGACAGTCATGGAAAAAATTGGTCACTTTTTAGATGAAGAAAATCAACGACATTTTGTACAAAACAAAGATTTATACAACAATGTTGAAATGTCAGAAGTACTTGCTGAAAAGATTGATTTGGTGAAAGTGCTAGAGCGATCGTGCAAGGATTTTGATGGTGGATATGCCATGGTGGGAATGACCGGTTATGGGGCTGCCTTCGTGGCAAGAGACCCAGCAGGTATTCGACCTGCCTATTTTTATCAAGACGAAGAAGTAGTAGTGGTGGCTTCCGAAAAACAGGCCATCAAAACAAGTTTCAATTGTGATTACGACCAGATCAAAGAAATCACACCCGGACATGCCTTGTTCATTGATCGACAAGCCAATGTAAAAGAAGAACCATTTATCGACCGATTAGAACAAAAATCTTGTTCCTTTGAGCGTATTTATTTCTCAAGAGGTTCCGATCCGGATATTTACCATGAACGTAAGGAACTAGGTCGATTAGTAATTCCACAAATTCTAGCAGAAGTAAATAATGACTTAAAAAATACGGTCTTTTCCTATATTCCAAACACAGCAGAAACTGCCTTTTTAGGCATGATTGATGGCTTAGAAGATCATTTGGCAAAGCAACGCAAAAAGGCCATCATGGAAGGTGTCTTGTTTGAAGAAGATTTAGACGAAATGCTTACATTCCGTCCAAGGGTTGAAAAACTCATCGCCAAAGACGTAAAAGTAAGAACCTTTATCACCAGTGATGCACAACGAGACGACATGGTTGCGCATGTATACGACACTACATATGAGGTCATCAACAAACAGGTGGATTCGGTTGTTTTGATTGACGATTCCATTGTTCGCGGAACTACTTTGGAGAAGAGTATTTTAAGTTTATTGGATAAATTATCTCCGAAAAAGATTGTCATTGTTTCTTCTGCACCTCAAATTCGATACCCGGATTGTTACGGAATTGACATGTCGAAAATGAAGGAATTTGTCGCTTTCCGTGCGGCATTAGCCTTGTTAAAAGAGCGCGACTTGGAGCATATTTTAGACGAGGTAAATTTACGTTGTTTAAATGCCATTGAAAACGGCACGGCTGATGCAGAAAATTATGTCAAGGCTATTTATGCACCGTTTACAGACGAAGAAATTTCAGAAAAAATAGCAGAAATTGTTCGACCTAAGAATTTGAAAGCAGAGCTTTCAATTGTCTATCAAACAGTGGATAATTTGCACAAAGCTTGTCCTAATCACCTAGGAGACTGGTATTTTACGGGCGATTTCCCAACACCTGGCGGAAACAAAGTAGTAAACAAATCCTTTGTCAATTTCATGAAAGGAATTGAAGTACGAGCCTACTAATATACAACAAGTACAGAACCTGATTTGGTTTGTCGGCCAAGTGATGGAAAGTCTATCGACTCATATTCCACTACCCAAGCGTAGGTATCCTGAGGTACCAATGCGCCTTGATAGGTGCCATCCCAACCCATGCTTGCGATGTCAAAGCTTGCATCTTTATTGAAGGTCGTCGCATCAAAATCTTTTTGAAAAAGTAAAATTCCCCATCGGTTAAAGACTTTATACGAATGAACAATGGTGCGTGAGTGGGTATAAGTTCTGGTAGGAGAACTGTTGGGAATAACTGTATTATTTTGTAAAAAATCTTTTACTGGCCAATTCCACAAGGGATAAAATTTTGTCATCGAACCATCAGAACTAACTTTATGTGGATTGAACACGGTTGGGGCAATTATCATGGGTCTGCATAAGTCAGGAATATGATATTTTTCCTCCACCTGACATCCCAATTTATCTTTTGCTACTAATTGATAACCCCCGTCTTTTCCAACCACTACATTATTCAAATTGGTAATTGTTGAAAGTATTTTCCCGGCAGGAACCATTTTCCCTCCATCTACATAAGACAAAGTGGACCATTGGTAAGAAATTGCATTGGCCAAAGGTAGCACCTGAAGCTTTAACGAAGGATTTGGATCATCCATACAGATCAACCAATCTGCCTGTTGCAATAATTCTTTTTGAGGGTAGAAAGTCACTTTAGCTGATTGAGTTACCGAACAACCTGTTGTATCTGATATTTTTAAGGTAAAATCTCCACCTGGATTTTTCACTAAAATACTATCGATGGTCGAACCTGTATTCCATTCGAAGGTCAACGATTTTTGGACAGGCAATTTTGTTGGTTTAAGATAATGTTCAATTTTACATCCAACGGTACTTACCGTTGGAACAATTTTTTCCACATTTTCTAATGAAAAAGGCTTAATCACTTGGATTAAAAACTCCTGACCATCAAGTAAATAATTTGTTACACATTTATTACTAATTTCGGCCGTAATGGTATAGTATTCATTTGGCCCCTCCGGAAAGTCAACTACAAATTCTTGAGCATCAGGTTCCTGAAATGCTAAGGCACTTGGATTCAATGGCACCATGGTACCTGAAATACTGGGTAATTTACTTAATCTCGACTTGTAAGCTTTCCAACGAATGTGTTCATTTTTAATCGGATCGCATAAGTTCTTATCCAAGGTAAATTTAAACTTAGTTCCTTCACAAACCATCTTGATAGCAGGTAAACTACTGGAGGTTGGAGGTGAAGGAATGGATGGAGGTAGGCCTAATTGAGAGGTTATAGGGGATGTTGTAGGAACTGATGAAAAATCCACCATTTTTGAACGATATTCGACAGATATTTTAGTTGGATCTGTTGTTAATTTACTATTTGGATTGACAATTCCACTTAAATAAGTGGAATCTTGAATAGAAACAAAAATGACAGATTGGTACACTGGATCTAATTGTAAAGCACCAATTTTCCCTATTGTTTCATAAATCTTAGTTTGGTATTTTAAAATTGAATCCTTGTTAAAAAACGAAATATCGTATTGAACAATTTTCGACTTGTTGGCTGCTGTTCCATCTCCTGTAAAGGAAACATATAATTTTTTCTCATCTGGCGAAAATTCTACTCCATAAATCGTCGGTGGCGCATTACCAATGTCTACCGTCACCAATAATGAGTCTTTTCCTGTAGAAGCATTGTAAGAAAATAAATCAATTTTGTTCGTTCCATTAGCTGTGTTAGGAGGAATACTAACTGCCATTTTTGTACCAGATACAGAAATACGCGTATTACCTGATGCGGCAGCAGAAACACTCGTTCCACCTGTACTTTGACTTGCAGCAGAAATACCTGCACTTGTCACCTTATAAGTACGTATCACATTAGAATTTGCATCTTGTGCAACTAACCAATAATAATCTGTACCACCAGGAGTAGCATAAATACGTTGGGTAGTAGGAACAGCACCCACTAATTGATTTCGAATAGTCACTCCCCCCCGAATCGTATCTTTTTGACTTATTGCGGGAGATTTAATTTTGACAATCGACATATCTACCAAGCTATAATACAATTGGTTTTCTCCATTGGCATTTTTACTCAAGGTAAAAATAAAATAATCAGACTGACAACCTTTACAACTGGGTTTAGGAACGATCGTAACACCTTGTGAATTGGTCTTATCTCCATTTAGGGTAGGTCCATAATTAATATTTTCACCAAATCGAGAATACACATCCACCCCATCAGAATAAAAAATTAAGCTCTTACTGCCATCCGACATTTTGGCAACGCCCTGCGGTACATTTAAATTTCCCGGCTCTGCTGTTGCAGATGTGGGAGACCCATTGAATTTCACTTGAGCACCATTTCCAAAATTCCAAACTTCCGAATATTTATTCAAATTTCTGTTCGGATCACTTTCCCCACAAATATTCACTTGAATCTTGGCTTCCACATAACAACCAGAACCATCATTGGTAAATATTTTTGCTGAATAACAGCCTGTTTTATTGACCGTAATTTGATCTGTCGTTTGTCCATCTGGAAACCAACGAACCAAATTCACATTCGATTGCTTGGGAATTGTTTTAAATGGATCAAGTACCACATTTTGACCTAGACAAATGGTGGTATCTGGTTTTGGTTCTTTGATGGCATAATTGGCTAATTGGCCAATGATTACTTGGGTGCTTACCGAATCCTTTTGTCCAGCTACGGCTGTTGTATCTTGAAAGACAAGTTTTACTTGTTTTTTACCGGAAGTGCAATATTGATATCGGCCAGTCCGACCATTTGATTTTGCATTACCTTCACCATAAAACCAAGTATAGCGGAATTTTGGCGCGAGATATTCAGAATATTCAAAGATGGTAGATTGATCCGGACCTTTCGCGGAGTCGCAATTGGCACATTGGGTGATGCAATTATTTCGGAAAACTATTTTTCCCGAGGCCAAGGATTTATGCAGTGATAGATTTTTTTTGACAGTTCGATTTTGTCCCCAAGTTGCTCCAACAACTCCAAAGAAAAGCATCAAACATATGCCAATTATTTTCATTTTTCTATCTTAAGCAATGCCTCATAAACAACACAAATTAACATAAATTATTGATTTTTAGAAAATATGACGTAAATTGCTTGGCTTTGGCAAAAAAATGAAAAAGCTTTTCTACATATTGCTTGGGTTAATACCTTTTGCATGGAGTCCTTTCAAGACCTTTGCACAAGACCCTCAGTTGTCGCAATTTTATGCCGCACCCTTGTTGATTTCTCCAGCTTTTGCTGGCATCAATAATACCTCCAAAATTAATTTCATTCATCGCAACCAATGGCCAAATTTAATGGCCAATTATAAATATTCAGCCTTTACGGCTGAATTAGCATTGCCCGATAAAAATGCAGGAATTGGCCTTGTATTAAGCAATGACGTACAATTTGCTAATTTACGAACGACCACCTTTGCGGCGCAATATGCCTATCATGTGACACTTGCAGAAGACCAGCATATTTCTTTTGGTGTACAAACAGGGTATGTTAATAAAGGCTTGGACCTCACTAATTTAATTTGGGAAAGTCAGATGAAAGACATCCTTACGGGGTCTTCGGTAAGTGCCCCAAGTGACCCCATTGTTTCCCAATTAATTCCCAATAAGCAATATATAGACATAGGATCTGGTTTTTTAGTCAATTCCAAAAATTCCTGGTTTGGATTGAATGTAGACCATATCAATCAACCCGATAAATCTTTATTTGCTGGCTCAAGCAATATCTTGCCCATGAAATTTACTGCAGTTTTGGGCACAAAGATTCAGCTGGGTCGTTCTTTTTACAACGGCACAGTGGGTGATAATGAAAAAGAAAAAAGTTTTTCACCCGTGGTACATGTAAAAAAACAAGGCAATTACATGCAAATGGATTTGGGCGCTTATGTCACCTATGCACCTTTAGTTGCTGGGATTTGGTATCGAGGTTTACCGATCCAAAAAAATGTGTTGGGCAACTACGGATCAAGCGAATCTATCGTTTTGTTAGTTGGTTACAGAAAAGATAATTTTTCAGTAGGTTATTCATATGACACAACGGTTTCCTCCCTTGGTCCATCCAGTGGTGGTGCCCATGAAATTTCATTGGCATATACGTTTACTTTCTGGGGAGACCCTGGCAAAGCACTTCGCAAACGTTTATTTAAACGTGGTATGGCTTGTCCGAAGTTTTAAATGGGAGTTAGGCATTAGGGAGTAGGGGTTTTAACTGTAAAGGTTTATTTGATAATTTCATATTTTAATTTCTACTTTTGTAGACATTTTTTTAAAACTAGCGCATAGTGATAGCGACATTTCTCTTTCTTGTTACTTTTTTCACCATGGAAGGGGTGGCATGGTTTACGCATAAATACATCATGCATGGATTCATGTGGAATTGGCATCAATCTCACCACGTTCATCATAAAAATCGATTTGAAAAAAACGATTTATTTTCAGTTATTTTTGGAATTATTTCAACACTGATTATTATCATAGGTATTGAATATAAGTCATTTTGGTATTTATTATGGATTGGTTTAGGAATATCATTTTACGGATTATTTTACTTTCTGTTTCATGATATTATCGTTCATAGAAGAATAAAAATTAGATTCAAAACCAAAAACAAATATTTAATTAGAATAACAAAAGCACATTATATCCATCATGAAGTTCATACGAAAGAAGGTGCAAGTGAGTTCGGTTTTTTATATACACGGAGGCGTTAGGCGTTATGGGTTATGAGTTATGTAGATGATTGTTTGTTGACTCAGATTCCTCCAAATTCTATTATTTTCCTTACCCCATAACCAAAAACCCTTAACCCATAACTCATAACTCATAACCCCTAAAATTTCTACCATCTAACGCCTAACAACTAATAACTAAATCGTATCTTTGTAGTTATGATTGACAAGAATTACGCCCCGCAAGAAATTGAACAAAAGTGGTATCAGTTTTGGTTAGAAAATAAGCTTTTTGCTTCCAAACCAAATCCTGAAAAAGAACCTTACAGCATCGTTATTCCACCCCCTAATGTAACAGGTGTGTTGCACATGGGCCACATGCTGAACAATACCATCCAAGATGTATTGATCAGAAAAGCACGTATGGAAGGTAAAGAGGCTTGTTGGGTACCTGGTACTGATCATGCTTCCATTGCTACTGAAGCAAAAGTGGTGGCAATGCTAAAGGAAAAAGGGATCGAGAAAAAAGATATTTCTCGTGAAGAATTTCTATCGCATGCTTTTGAATGGAAAGAAAAATACGGGGGTATCATTCTTGAACAATTAAAAAAATTAGGTGCTTCTTGCGATTGGGATCGTACCCGATTCACGATGGAGCCAAAACTCTATGACGCAGTCATAGAAACCTTTGTTCGACTATACAACAAAGGACTTATTTACCGTGGCGTTCGAATGGTCAATTGGGACCCTCAAGGAAAAACAGCCTTATCTGATGAAGAAGTAATCTACAAAGATGTTCAGGCAAAATTATTTCATATCCAATACCCATTATCCGATGGGTCCGGACATGTTACCATTGCCACCACTCGTCCAGAAACCATCATGGCCGATTCAGCAATCTGTGTCAATCCTGCTGATGAACGCTACACACACCTGCATGGCAAAAAAGTTAAAATCCCTTTAATCGACAGAGAAATTACGATAATTCCTGATGAATATGTGACCTTAGATTTTGGTACAGGTTGTTTAAAAGTTACACCTGCGCATGATTTAAACGACTACGAATTAGGCATTAAGCATAAATTACCGGTTATCGATATTTTAAACGATGATGGGACCTTGAACGAAAAAGCTCAAATTTATGTAGGTATAGATCGTTTTGAGGCTAGAAAACGCATCGTTAAAGAATTAACTGAAAAAGGATTTTTAACTCAGACTGAAGAATATAAATCAACCGTAGGAACATCCGAAAGAACAGGAGCGGTCATTGAACCAAAACTTTCACTTCAGTGGTTCTTGAAAATGGAAGATTTAGCAAAACCTGCACTGGAAAATGTCATGAACGACAACATCCAATTGGTGCCGGCTAAATTCAAAAATACTTACCGTGTGTGGATGGAAAATGTGAGAGATTGGTGTATATCTCGACAATTGTGGTGGGGTCAACAAATACCTGCCTTCTATTTACAAGATGGAACGGTAATTGTTGCCAAAACCAAACAGGAAGCCCTGCGCATTGCTCGTGACAAATACCAATTGTTTGCCTTGGTGGAAGATGATCTTACGCAAGATCCAGATGTATTAGACACTTGGTTCTCTTCTTGGTTATGGCCTATATCTGTTTTCGATGGCATTGAAAATCCAAACAACGAGGATATTTCCTACTATTACCCTACCAACGACTTAGTGACAGGCCCGGATATTTTATTTTTCTGGGTAGCACGTATGATCATGGCAGGATATGAATGGAGAGGTGAATTACCTTTCAAAAATGTCTATTTAACCGGTATCGTACGAGATAAACAAGGACGTAAAATGTCTAAGTCATTAGGTAATAGTCCAGACCCATTAGACCTTATTGAAAAATATGGCGCCGATGGAGTTCGTTCTGGATTATTGTTTTCTGCACCTGCAGGAAACGATTTATTGTTTGATGATAAGTTATGTGAACAAGGAAGAAACTTTTCTAATAAAATTTGGAATGCCTTCCGTTTGGTAAAAGGTCTTCAAGTGGAACAAGGAGCAAATCTTCCGGAACACACCTTGGCTATTGAATGGTTTCAATCGAAACTAAATCAGACAGTTGTTGAAATCCAAGACCATTTTAGCAAATTCAGAATATCAGATGCCTTGTTATCCATCTACAATTTAATTTGGGACGATTTCTGTGGCAAGTATTTAGAAATCATCAAGCCTGCTTACCAGCAACCGATTCAATCGGAAACTTTGGAAGCAACCATGGCCTTGTTTGATCAATTAATGTGCCTTTTGCATCCCTACATGCCATTTATCACAGAAGAAATTTGGCAACACATGGAGGAAAGAAAGGTAGGTGAAAGTATTTGTCGCGCAGCATTTCCAATAGGAGGATCAATTAACCAAACATTATTAAACCAGTTTGATCAATTGTTTGAAGTGATCACCAAAATTCGAGAAATCAGAAATTCAAAACAATTATCTCCAAAATTAGCCTTAGCCTTACATATAAAAACTGCTAATAACAGCGTTTATGAATCCACGAAGCCTATCTTATCTAAATTAGCCAATTTGGATATAGTAAGTTTCACAGAACAGCCCTTTACAGATGCGCAAACTTTTGTTGTCAAGGCAGATCAATTCTTTGTGCCCTTGGCCTTAGAGGAAAATCCAGAAGAAGTAAAGGCAGAGGCCGAAAAAGAATTAGTGTATTTAGAAGGATTCAAAAAATCGGTAGAAGCAAAATTAGCCAATGAGCGATTTGTGCAAAATGCTAAGCCCGATTTAGTAGAAAGAGAGCGTCAGAAATTAGCAGATGCAGAGAATAAAATTCAATCATTGAAAGAAATTTTGGCTAAGTTAGCTTAATGAAACAACCATTTTTTTTTCTCGGATTCTTTATCAGCAGTCTTTTTTATTTAACGGCTTGTTCAGAAAAAAAAACGTCAATTGTTGACTCTGAAGAAATTTCAGTACCGATTTTTAATTTAGAAAAAGCATTTGCCGCAGCGAAATCTCCAACACAAATAGATTCCATCTTATTGGCAAATCCAGATGTGTTAGAATTGTATTTTAAAACAAAAAAAAGCCAAAGCGCTGCTTTGGCAACTTCGTTGTTTCAATTATATCAAAATCCAGATTTTCTTAAATTCTACAAACAATCTACGGAAAAACAATTTTTCGGAAATCATACCTGGGAAACCCAATTAAAGGAAGCAATCGCTCAATTGAAACAATTGTATCCCAACCAAAAAATCCCAAAGATAAAAACGGTCTTTACAGGATTTGGGGTTGCCGGACAATACCCAACACAACATGTGGTGGTAACTGACTCCCTCATTATGGTTGGATTAGATTATTTCATGGGAAGTAAAGGTTTATTTTTACCCCCTGATGTGTACGATTATCAAGTAAGACGTTTGGAGCCAAATGGTTTGGCAGGTCAAATTTTATTACTCTATGCCAACTATTTCAATCAACACGTTGGCGCAAACAGAAGTTTGCTAAGTGATATGATTTGGTATGGAAAAAGCTATTATTTTGCCAAAAAATTAGTTCCTGAACTCCCCGATAGCACTTTATTTGGTTACACATCTCCTGAATTAGCAGGAGCAAATGCCTACCAAGATTTAATTTGGGAACATTTTGTGAGTAATTCATTGTTGTATAAAAAAGATGAATTTTTAAAAACCAAATATGTGGGTGAGCGACCAAAAACACCTGAAATTGGCCCTGCTTGTCCAGGTTCAATTGGTCGTTGGTTGGGCTATACAATTGTGCAGCATTACCAAGAAAAATTTCCGGACA
This sequence comes from Bacteroidota bacterium, assembly GCA_041180785.1. Lineage (GTDB taxonomy): Bacteria > Bacteroidota > Bacteroidia > Cytophagales > Spirosomataceae > Sandaracinomonas. The sequence goes on from JBEGQV010000158.1 coordinate 13,477, forward strand.
AAAACTTATCAGACATCATGAAAAATGGAGATGCGGATAAAATGTTAAGAGATTCGGAGTATAGAGGAAAAGGAAATTCGAAAGAATAATATGGCAAAGAGACATGAAAGTTTTGGGGCAGGAGTTGACCCAAAAGATAAGGTAAAAATCAGCAAAGAAGGTATTCTGAAAGCCTTAAAGATATTTCGATTTGTACTTCCATACAAATGGACATTCATATCAGGAATTGTATTTTTAGTCCTTTCCAATTTAACAACCTTAAGTTTCCCTTTGCTTATTGGTGAAATGACAAAAGTGATTGAAGGAAAATCAAACTACGATATTAATACGGTAACGGTTTTCTTCATCAGTATTTTGGTGGTTCAAGCGATTTTATCCTTTTTCAGAATTTATACCTTCACACGGGTAAGTGAATGGGCGATGCGCGACATGCGCCAATCCTTGTATGGAAAAATTATTAGTTTGCCCATATTTCATTTTGAAAAACGCAGAGTTGGAGAAATGATGAGTCGAATTACATCCGACATCACCCAATTACAAGACGTATTATCCATTACGATAGCTGAATTTTTTAGACAAATTTTTACATTGATTGGCGGGATTGCCTTGATTACTTATTTGTCGTGGAAGCTGACTTTGTTTATGTTATGTACCTTTCCAATACTGGTTTTGGCGGCTATTGTCTTTGGAAAATATATTCGAAAAATTGCGAAGAAGTCGCAAGATGAATTAGCAAATACAAATATAATCGTTGAAGAAACCTTTCAATCAATTACGGCCGTAAAAGCCTTTACCAATGAACGCTGGGAAATTAAACGATATACAGAATCTTTACAAAAAGTAGTCCAACAAGCCTTATTAGCCGCAACTTTCAGAGGAGGATTTGTGAGCTTTGTGATTTTTGCTTTGTTTGGTGGTATTGTAGCAGTAGTTTGGTTTGGGGCTAGGTTGGTTGCTAACGGGGATATTATTTTGGCTGATTTATTGACCTTTATTTTTTATACGGCATTTATTGGAGGATCTGTTGGAGGATTAGGTGACATTTATGCACAATTACAAAAAACAATTGGCGCGTCTGATCGTATTTTAGAAATTTTAGGAGATCCCTCAGAAATAGATGTAACAAAATCAGCGGAGGTGAATGTACCAACGTTTGGACAAATTGAAATCAAGAATGTCCATTTCACCTACCCTAGTAGAAAGGAAATTGAAATTTTAAAAGGGATAAACTTTCGGATAGAACCAGGACAAAAAGTTGCAATTGTAGGTCCATCTGGAACAGGGAAATCCACATTAGCGCAGCTAATGATGCGTTTCTATGAACCAAACAGTGGAGAAATCCTTTTAGAGGGAAAAAATATCAATCAATTAGATATTGAATCGTGGAGAAAAATGGTAGCATTAGTACCGCAGGAGGTGTTATTATTTGGAGGAAGTATTCGAGACAACATTGGATATGGAAAACCAGGTGCCACGCAAGAAGAAATAGAAAAAGCAGCAGAATTAGCTTTTGCGAAAGAATTTATTGAGGCATTTCCGGAAAAATGGGATACATTGGTTGGAGAAAGAGGCGTAAAATTATCGGGAGGACAAAGACAACGAATTGCAATTGCAAGGGCTATTTTAAAAGACCCCAAGTTTTTATTATTAGATGAAGCGACGAGTGCATTGGATACAGAATCTGAGAAGTGGGTACAAAGTGCTTTAGAAGAATTAATGAAGAATAGAACTTCGCTGATCATTGCCCACCGATTATCGACCATTCGAAATGCAGATTTAATTATTGTGATGAAAGATGGTAAGATTGTAGAAAGTGGAAATCATGAAAAATTGATGGAGAAAAAATCGGGAGTTTACCAAAAAATGGTCAAATTGCAGACGAATCATATTAACGATTAAGTTGACAGACAGCAAGCAAAAGTTAGTGCATTTTCAATTAAGGAGTACCCCTTGTAGAGAAGAGGTATTAAAGGTATTGCAGTCGAAAATTTTCGCACAGAGTCAAGGTGATATTGAATTCGTATTATCCAATAAATTTGATCGAGTAACCATTTACAGAACTTTAAAAAGTTTTCTTACATCAGGAATCATTCATAAAGTATTAGACGACGTTGGAGGGGTAAAATACGCACTCTGTAAGGAGTTATGTCACCATACTGACGGAACACATCATCAGCACGATCATGTGCACTTCAAATGTACAAAATGCGGACAAACTACCTGTTTAGAGGAGGTGCATATACCCAAAATTGCATTACCCGAAGGATATCAGAAACAAGAAAGTAATTTATTGATTCAGGGGGTGTGTAGGATGTGTACTTAGTATTTAGTACTTAGTACTTAGTACTTAGAACTATAGAACTGTAGTGTAAGTATGAGGTAAAAGGTGTAAGGTATGAGGTGTAAAGTATTCTACAGTTCTACTATTCTACAGTTCGAAGTACTACAAGCCACAAAAAAAGGCCCCCATTTCTGGAGGCCTTGTAATAATAACTTGGAGCTTACTTACTTTCCCGGGTTTGATCCCAGTATCATCAGCGGTGCGGGGCTTAACTTCTCTGTTCGAGATGGGAAGAGGTGAACACCCGTCCTATCGGCTCCATAAA
>JBEGQV010000159.1:0-4640 GCA_041180785.1 Bacteroidota bacterium
TTGGGTTTGTAAGTTGTTAATTGAATGGTCCCTTTAGTAAGCTTGCTTCCGTTTTTTTCTGTAAAATCTGTTGATTCAACAATCGCAACAGTAGCAGGATTTAATTTTTCTATCGCATTTAGGGCATCATCTGCATTATTTTTGATGTCTACTTGGTCTACAAACCAGGCATTACCCATTGCTGAAGGATTCGTTTGCGCAATCGGAGTCCCGGTAGAATCAGCACCAATGACATATTTCGTATTAAGAATATTCAAAATAGTCATTTGAGCAGGAGAACCTTTGAAATATTTTTCTATAAGTTCTTGGTATCTTCTCAATTTTGCTCCGTGATAACCACCTATCGAATGATGGTAATACGAAGTACTTGCATCGTTCATGAAAGAGGTCGTTGAATTCAATACCCTGAATTGCGATTTGTCGGTCAAAATTTGTTGATCTGCAGGAGAAGGTTGACGCTCTTCTTCCAAGGTGAACTTCGACACAAAAGCATCATTCGAAAAGTATCTTTTCGATACCGAAAAGACATCAAACAGGGCAATTACAATTAAAATTCCTACGACTAAATTTTTATGGGTATTTTTAAAAGTTGACCAAGCAACAAGCCCTGCTCCTAACAAAATCAATACACCACTTCTCAAGGCATCTGCTTGAAAAAGTGATATGCGATCTAAACGAATGGCATTCCAAATGGCATTGTTGATGTTTGCATCATCTAATAATTTTGCACCATCTTGTGCACCTTTAAAATCTAAAAATAAGGTCGGTACAACAGCCAATATGAAACTTAATCCTCCTGTTATACCAGCAGCAATGAATAGTTTTTTCTTTATTTCATTAAAACTAGGTCTTTCTTCTATCAATTGTTTAATACCCAACATGGCAGTTAAGACCAATAATAATTGTACCAAATTCAGGACCATCGTAATGGCTCTAAATTTGTTGAACATCGGGAAATAATCAAAAAGAATATTGTTGAAGAAAAAGTTTTTTCCCCATGACATAGAAATAAATAATAGAGTACATGCGATGAGCCAAAATTTTTCTTTTGATTTTATATATAAAACTGCAAAAACAAATAAGAAGATAATGATGGCGCCTGCATAGGCTGGTCCTGCTGTATAGGATTGTTCTCCCCAATACGTTGGTCCTTTTTCTACAAACGGAAGTGCTGATTCAGCAGGAATTCCTGCATCTGTCATTACTTTGTAGGTCTCAGATTTTTCACTTCCTAAATTTCCTTGAGAAGCTCCACCATAGAAATTTGGGATCATTAAAGTTCCTGTTTCACCTATACCATATGACCAATCAAAAGCGTAACCTTTATCCAAACCATTTCCTTGGGCAGCTTTTGCTTTTAATTCTGATTGTCCACGAATTGTTTCCTTAGCATAATCATAATTATTCCATAATCGCATGGTTTGGGTTCCAAGTGCCAACACCATGGCAAGGGCAATCAACAATCCGGTTTTTAACCAAGGTAAAAACTGCTTGGTCTGAATGGCTTGTATTAGGGTATATATTTTATAGGCACCAATGATAAAAAACGAATAATAAGTAATTTGAACGTGGTTTGCATATAATTCCAAACTCATGGAAATGGCAATTAATGCGAGTCCAAACCATTTTTTTGTATGGCTCCAGGCCATATGAACTCCTGCCAATAGCATGGGAGAATAGGCCAAAGCTAGCACTTTTGAGGTGTGTCCGGCTGGAATGATGACCATGTTATAGGATGCCAAGGAATAGGCGATTGCTCCTAAAAGACCAATTAAATGTCGAGTTCCAAAGCTAATTAACAAAATATACATTCCCAGCATCTGTAGGAATATTAAATTAACAGGATTGGGGAATAAGCCTGTGATAAATCCTCCTAAATAACTTGAAATGCTATACGGATAAGAACCTGCAATTTGAAAGGCGGGCATACCGCCAAACATCGAATTGGTCCACCATGCGTCGATACCTGTTTCGCTTTTGTATGTGTTTAACTCATGTGCTGCAGATTGGGCTTGTTGGACATCATGCTGAGAAAGCACTTTTCCGGACAAAACCGGACTGCAATACATAAACGCAATTAATAAAAGCACCGCTAGTGATCCCACATGCGGAAGGCATTTTCGCCAGTTGATGTTCATAGGTTTAGTTGATGGAAACTAATTCAAGTTCGAAAATTAAATCTTTGCCTGCCAACGGATGATTTGCATCTAAGGTAACATGCGTTTCTGTTAAGTCGATCACCACTACCTCAACTACATATCCACCATCTTGGTGCATGTTTAAACTCATGCCAATTTCCAATTCAATATTTGCCGGAATTTGAGACCTTTCAATCGTAACAGTGTTTTCTGGAGAATGCTCACCATAGGCTTCTGCTGCAGGAATATGAATGGTTTTTTTGTCACCAATACTCATACCTGTTACACCGTCATCAAATCCTTTGATGACCATCCCTGATCCAATTTGAAATTCCAAAGGTGTTCTTCCTTCCGATGAATCGAAAATTTCCCCTGTTGTATGTTTTCCTGTATAATGAACGGATACTTTGTCTCCTGATTGTGCTTGCATTGTATTTAAGTTTAAGAGTGATAGTTACTGAATAATTGATTTTATGATCTCCAACCCATCCACATTACTTAATGCGATATCTGCAGCTCTTTCTGGGTGAGGCATCATGCCAAAAACATTTCTTTGTGCATTGCAAATACCTGCAATGTTTTCTAAACTACCGTTTGGATTGGCAGCCTCCGTTACATTACCTTGTGCATCACAATAGTAGAATAAAATTTGATCATTGTCCTTTAAGGTCTGAATTGTCTTTGCATCTGCAAAATATCGACCTTCAGCGTGTGCAATGGGTACTTTGTAGGCTTTATTGGTATCTAAAGACTGGGTTAACAAACTATGGGTAGTTGCTGTCTTAAGATAAATATTTTTTGAAATGAATTTTTGAGAATTGTTTCTCAATAAGACACCTGGCAATAAATGTGCTTCTACTAAAATCTGAAATCCATTGCAAATTCCCATTAAATAACCACCTTCATGGGCATGCTTAATCACATTTTCCATAATGGGTGAAAAACGTGCAATTGCACCAGAACGTAGATAATCTCCATAGGAGAAGCCACCTGGAACCACGATGAAATCACAATTTTCTAAACTGGTTTGTTTGTGCCATAATTTTACGGCTTGGTGACCCAAAGATTCGATTACCCCAACGGTATCATCATCACAATTGGAACCTGGAAATACAATTACTCCGAATTTCATTTTTATCGATTAAAATTTTTGCAAAATTACGGCTTTTTTGCGGAATTACCCGCATTAATTTTGCTTTTCTACATTCACTAAAAAATGCTCGGTGTCGAATTGGAAGTCACTGTCAATTTTTATTTCTTGCCAAGTTTCAGAAGGTAGTATTCTAATTTTTTGGTGCTTTTGAACAAGCAAGTCAATTGGTAATCCAATTTCATTTTTAACATTCTTCCACTTGTAGGTTAGCATACCATTTTCGTAATTGTAAAGAAGGGTCGGAAAAGCAGTTTGAAACAAGTAATACTTAAAAATATTTTTAGTTGTGCCTCCTAATTTAGCTGCAAAATAATTCACCACTTCTTCTGTATTGGTGTTTTTATGGTAAAAATCAAAGCAAAAGCTTTTCCATGTTTTGTACCATAATGCATCATTGTTGACTATGCTTCTTAAGGTATGAAACATCCAAGTGCCTTTAAAGTACATATCGGAATCTGGGCTGGAATAATTCACATAATAAGGCCCTACGATTGGATATTTTCCCTTGATGCGTTCTTTTTGTCCATTGATATATTTTTGCATAATTTCCTTGCCCATTTTTTCTTCTAAATAGATCGCTTCAGCATAGGTGCCAGTCGCTTCATGGATCCAAAGGTCTGCATGGTCTGAACATGAAATGGAATTGCCAAACCATTCATGCGCTGATTCATGGATGATGATGAAATCGAAACCAAAAGGATTGTTTTTGTAATGATTTCCATAGGCTACTGCCGACTGGTGTTCCATGCCCCAATAATCTGTTTCAACTAAGCAATAGCCATCTTTTGGAAAGGGGTAAGGTCCAAAGTATTTTTCGAAAATCAACAGCATCTCCCTACTTTGTTGAAAATGTGCTTTTGCTTTATCGAGATTTTTTTCTAAAACGTAATAATCTAGATCCAGTGTTTTTCCATTTAATTGGGTTAGTTTTTCTGACCAATGTGCATATTTGGCAATGTTTAAGGATATATTATAGGTATTGATGGGATAACTCACGTGCCAGTTCCATTGAGTGTTTGACCCTTTTTTTGTTTTTGAAACTAAATTTCCATTTGATACGGCTGTTAAATCATTAGGAATTTCAACGTGGATGTCCGCCGATTCTGGTTCGTCGGCTGGATGATCTTTACAAGGCCACCAAGTCGAGGCACCTAAACCTTCACAGGAAACAGTTACCCATGGATTCCCCTCTGGATCTTTTGTCCAAGAAAATCCGCCGTCCCATGGCGGACGAACCGCGGCACGCGGTTTGCCATGGTAGGCAATCATAATTTTCTTTGCTAATCCCTTTTTCAATAAAAAAGGAAATTCAATAAAAATGGCATTTCCATCTCTAGTATATCTTAATG
>JBEGQV010000160.1:0-8123 GCA_041180785.1 Bacteroidota bacterium
AATCACGAGCAATTGACCTACAAACATTTGGGTAGAAGATACCGACTCACCGATGTTTCTGGAAACGTTTTACCCGGATTAATCGCTTAATATGCAACGATTCTTATACATTGGGACGCTCTTATTATGGTTTTTACAAAGCTTGTTGCTATTCCTTTTAGTCTTTCAAGAGGCTTTTGAATTACCGCTGCCGGGCATTGGCCATTTGCATCCCTTGATTTTGCATTTACCCATTGGTTTTGGGGTATTATTGGCCCTGTTCTGTGTAGTCAAAAAGCAATTTGAACAAAGTGAAATCCTGTTTCAATCGCTGCTCTTATTAACCGCACTTTTCTCTACTACAACTGCCATTTTTGGACTTTTTTTAGCCAAAGAAGGAGGTTATGATGCGGAGCAAATCAACTGGCACCAATGGTCGGGAGTGGGTGTATCATTTGTGTATTTTGCGTGGGTGTTTTGGCAAAAAAGTCCCATTTGGGTTAGTATTTTAGGGGTATTTACCTTGATTTTTGCAGGACACACAGGCGCATCCATCACTCATGGAGCAGATTATTTGAAATTTGGAGAACAAAAAATAGCCATATCCGATGAATCCCTTGCATTTGAAGCTTTGGTACAACCTATATTGAGAGCAAAATGCGAGTCGTGCCACAATGAGCAAAAATCCAAAGGAGGTTTAAAAATGAACACCCTTGCGAATTTATTAAAAGGTGGGAAAAATGGACCTATTTGGAAGGCTGGCGATTTAAACAGTCATTTACTTCAGCGCGTGAACTTGCCATTGAATCATAAAAAACACATGCCACCAGCTGGTAAAGTACAGCTTACGGCAGATGAGCAACTGATCTTAACGCTTTGGATCAAAGAGGGTGCGAATACCGAAACAAAAGTTGGAACGTATAGTAAAGAATTCCTGTCGTTGGCCAAAAAGCAAATTCCGACAAAAGAAGAACAAGTCTATGATTTTTCGGCTGCGTCTGAAAAAGATATTGCAGCTGTAAATACCCCCTTTTGCTCGGTATATCCCATTGCCTATGATTCGCCAGCCCTGCAAGCAGAGTTTTTTGTAGCGGCCAAATACGATCCTAAATCCTTGGAAAATTTAAGCAAAGTATCGGAGCAATTAATTGGAATCAATCTAAACAAAATGCCCGTTTCGGATACAGATTTAAACTTTTTAACAAAATTTTTACATCTTGAAAGATTACATTTAAATGCAACAAAAGTGAGTTTTCAAGGGGTTGTAGGCCTGTTAAAAAAATTACCAAATTTGAAAACCTTGGCCATTTGGAACACTCCTATCAGTAACCAAGAAATAGCTCAATTGAAAAAACAATTTCCGAAAGTCAGCATTGAGCAAACGGTTGTTTTAAAAAACGAAACACTTCAGATTAATCCACCGATTTTGGTCAATGAAAAACTCATTCTAAGACCCCTTGAACAGCTCGCTTTCAAGCACACAATTAAAGATGTAGTGTTCAGATATACGGTAAATGATTCCCTACCAGATAGTCTTTCCAGTTTACAAACTAAAGGCATAGTGCCCATCAAAAACTATACTAAAGTCCGCATCATTGCTACCAAACCCGGTTGGTACGCCAGTAGTCCAGTGGATGTAAAGGTGTATAAATCTAATTTTGTCCCTCAAAAAATCGATTTATTGAGCGCTCCATCGTCTAAATATCCGGCGAAAGGCGGTATGAGTTTAATGGATTTTGAACAAGGCGCAAGGGAGGTCAAAGGCGTTCCGAACCTCACTTGGTTAGGATTTAAGGAAACCGATTTAGATGCATTGGCCAGCTTTCAGCTGCCCACTAAAGTCAACGGACTTACCCTCTCCTATTTAGAAAAAACCGATGCCGACGTGTTTCCTCCTACCAAAATAGAAATTTGGGCTGGAGACAATCCAAAGTTACTCAAATTAGTGGGCAGTGTTGTCCCCAAGCAACCCAAAGAAAAAAGTGGATATAACCTAAAAGGCATCAATATTCCAATTTCCACGGCTCCGTCAACTTATTATCGCATCAAAGCCCAGCGACTCCAGAAGCTACCCTCTTTTGTGGATAACAAAGGAAAGGGAGCTTGGTTGAGGGTGGATGAGATTATCTTTTATTAGAATATGAAACCACTACCTACTTTCCTTCTCGCCCTATACACCTATTTCCTCTTCAAAATCTTAGTCTTCAAAGATTTGCCCGAGATTCAAATCGGACATTTACATATAAATTTTGGAGGCACGCAAGGTGGTGAGGGCAATTGGATTCCCTTCAAAACCATTATTCCGTATGTATTAGGCGCTAAAGGCCTGCTCATTGGGGGACTAAACATTGTTGGAAATATCGTTTTATTAATTCCTATTGGTTATTTAGTACCGTTTGTCTTCCGATCTCTGAATTGGAATAAAACAATTGTTTTCGCCATTGTGTTTTGTGGCCTGATCGAAACTATTCAATCCATTTTCAAGATTGGCATCTTTGATATCGATGATGTAATCTTGAATGTATTGGGTGTGCTTATTGGTTACTTAGCATTTGCCTTGCCAACTAAAATAGTAATGATTAGTTCCGTTATCTGTTTAGCAATTGCAATCTATTTCGTCTATCCTATGTTTGCTTTAAGTCAAAGAAAACCACGAGCAAACCACCCATTGTCTGATAAAAAATTGTCTAAAAAGACGCAACTAGATGACCTTTGCGGAGGAACAGGTGGTATTGGCACCATTGTTAAAATTGAAGCTAAAGGATTTGATTTAACACAAAAAAATGGGAAACTTCTCCATGTCCGATTAGCTCCAAAGGCAGAGATAAAATCATCGTCTGGAACTATTTCACTGGCTCAGCTCAAAGTTGGACAAGCCGTAACCTTGGTTGGAGGACCAGAATCTTTAGATGGATTTTTGGCTGACCTTGTGCTGGTTTGTCAATAATTGAATAAAAATATTTCAAATTAGTAAAAGAATATTCATATTTTAGGGGTGAAAACCTATTGATATGAAAAAAACATGCTTTTTGGCATTTTGCCTTTGGATTTGCCTTGGCTCCATTGTGCTGGCAGACGATTATAAAGCTTCCTTATTTGGTATTAAATCTAATGGCACAACACTGAATACCAATTCTATACAAAAAGCGATCGACTATATCCATGAAAAGGGTGGTGGCCGACTGGTGTTTTATGTGGGTAGGTATTTGACCGGCACGATTCAACTAAAGTCGAACGTGACCATTCACTTGGAGGAGGGTGCCATTTTGTTGGGTTCCAGCAATATCTATGATTACAACGTTACACAAACCTTTCCTGCCTTGGTTACGGCATATAATGCACAAAATATTGCCATTACGGGCAAAGGGGTAATCGACGGACAAGGCAGAGAGGTAGCCTATAATTTATTAGATCAAGTACACAAGGGCCTATTGAAAGATGCCCTGATTAACGACCGTCCAGCGCAGCGTAGGCCCAAAGGTATTTATTTACGTGAATGCAAAAATGTGGACATTTCGGGGGTCATCGTAAAAAATGCAGCAGAATGGGTTGTTGTTTGCGACCAGTGCGAAAACCTAAAAATTGATAAACTGACGGTTGACAGCAAAGCCTTTTGGAACAACGATGGCATCGATATAGTAGATTGTAAAAACGTACTGATCTCCAACTCTTTCATTGATTCCAGTGATGATGCCATTTGTTTTAAATCGCACGATGCAACAAAGCTTTGCGAAAATGTAGAAGTGCGAAACTGTGTGGCTCGGTCTAGTGCCAGTGGCATCAAATTTGGAACCGTATCCTCTGGCGGATACAAAAACTTTAAAATCGTAAACAATAAAATTTTCGATACCCATCGATCAGCAATTACCATCGCCACACCAGACGGAGGGGCTGTGGAAAACATCTTGGTGGATAGTCTTTATGCTTATAATACCGGAAATGCTATTTACCTACGAATTGGAGCGCGTTGGAACAAGGGTCGGACAGGAACGATGAAAAACATCACCATTCGCAATATGCATTGCGAAATTGCCACAGGGAAAGCAGATGCTGGGAGAGAATATGAAGGCCCAATTGAGGACATGCCAAGAAATATTTCCCCAGCAAGTATTGTGGGACTTCCCGGACAATACATTTCTGATGTAAAACTTCAAAACATAAACATTGTGTATCCGGGTAACAGTAATCCAAACTATGCTTTTCGGGGAATTTCCAATGTCGATTTGGATAGCATCCCAGAAATGCCATCTGCTTATCCAGAATTCTCCCAATTCAAGGAATTACCTGCTTGGGGATTTTATCTGCGTCATGCAAAAAACATACAATTTGAGAACGTAACCTTAACCTCAAAAGGAAAAGAATATCGCCCCGCATTGGTACTTGATGATGTACAAGGTGCTACTTTGTCTAAAATGCACATCATTGATCCTCAAAAACAGAAAAAACAGATTCATAGCTATCGTTCCACCAACATTGTGCAAAGCAAATAAACCTACATAGCATGAAAAAATACTTATTGATTGTTGGTTTACTTTGCCTTGTTTGCGCTTTTGAGCTCACAGCAAAAGACTATTTAATCAGCGATTTTGGAGCAAAGAATGATGGCGCGACCAACAATGCCGGCGCCATTCAATATGCCATTAATTTCATCCACGAACAAGGAGGGGGCAGACTAATTTTTGAAACGGGTACTTATGTCACTGGAAGTATTTACCTGAAATCAAATGTCACGCTACACCTCAATCAAGGTGCCACTATTCTGGGTTCAACTAACCCATTTGATTATGTGAAGGACAAAAAAATTGGCTGGATGTCGATGATTTTTGCAGTAAATCAAGAAAACATCGGAATTACGGGCAAGGGCACCATCAATGGTCGGGGATATCTCACTGCCAACAACATGGTCACTTATATACAAACCGGAATTTACACGGACCCATTAAAATATGATCGACCAAATGAAACCAATCGGCCACAAAACATTTACTTCCGCGAATGTAAAAATATTACCATCAAAGATATTACCTTAAAAGATCCTGCAAGTTGGAATCAAACCTATGACCAATGTAAAAATTTATATGTGGAAGGCATTACAGTAGACAGTAAATCCTACTGGAATAATGACGGAATTGATGTGGTAGATTGTGAAGATGTGGTGATTAAAAATTCCTATTTTGATGCAGCAGATGATGTTATTTGTTTTAAATCCCATTCAGCTGATCATCTATGCAAAAACGTGGTGGTGGATAATTGCGTTGGAAGGTCGAGTGCCAATGGACTTAAGTTTGGAACGGTTTCAAGAGGCGGATTTAAAAATTTTAAAGTGACTAATTTAACCATCTTTGATACCTACCGCTCTGCCATTACCCTAGCGGCCGTTGATGGTGCTGAGATTGAAAACATTGAAATTGATGGGGTTAAATCGATCAATACGGGAAATGTAATTTATTTACGGATTGGCGACCGCTGGGGAAAGGGCAAAAAGCCTTCGTTAAAAAATGTTCGCATTTCGAATGTCTATGCGGAAGTCCCGGTGGGAAAACCAGATGCTGGTTATAATTACGAGGGGCCTGTGGAGGATTTACCTAGAAATATTTCTCCAGCAAGTATTGTCGGTTTGGTGGAAAACAAAATAAAAGATGTGACCCTTAAAAACATCCACATTGTCTATCCTGGGGAAGGAAATCCGATGTATGCCAAACGCGGATTAAGTCCGGCCGAATTAGACGGAATTCCAGAAATGCGTGATGCCTATCCCGAATTTTCGCAATTCAAGGAATTGCCTGCATGGGGATTTTACGTTCGACATGCAGAAGGAATTAATTTTGACAACATTACCTTCACGGCCTTAAAAAAAGATTACAGACCTGCCCTCGTTTTAGATGATGTGAAAGATGCCAGTTTCCGTTCAATGCAATTTATTGAACCAGAAAGTAAGGGTAAACAGCAAATTTTTGAATATCAATCTACTAGTAGAACGATTAAATAAAAAAAGCCTCGCGTATGCGAGGCTAATTCTATAAATAGAAAACAAAAATACTTATTTAACCTTGCTATAAACCGTATATCTAACTCTTCCGTCTGGCGAATTAATAACTTGAGTAAATTGATCTGCCGTCTTGTTTTGAATCGTCAAATTTGTTTCGGGAACACCACCTGCGATGTTACATAAGGTTGTAATTTCTTTTACCTTGTCTTTATCAACTGTAAACGTACCAGCACCCACATAATTCACATAGACCTTTTTTGCGGTATCCATGAGGGCGCGAATGGCCCAAGTGAAATTGCCTTTATTGTACATTTTATAGTCCGGATAATTCTGGCGAGTCGTATCCGCACCTTTTACAAAATAGTTGCTTGTTGCCTTCCACAATCCATCATATTCACTTGCAGCCTCTTCTTTCATCCGAGCATATTTTTCTTCAATTTTAATGTCAATTCCATTATTTTTCATGCTTGGAATTTTCTGCACATAACCAGATGCTGATTGTTCAATTTTCAAATTAAAATTAGCCGTTGCTTCGTCTCCCGCTGAATTAAAAATATTTGACTCTACCACATCGGAGCCCTTTGACGTATAGGATCCAATGCCAAAATTGGCAGAGGAGTCTGCGGCCATGTTGATCCAAATATAATGAGAGTCCGAATATATTTTAATCTGGTTATGATTTTCTCCGGTTTGTAATAAACTGTCGTTTGAGACTGCATAAATTGACTGGGAATCCATTTTATACACCCCGTTTAAACTCACTTGTTCTTCTTTTTTTGAACAAGCAAATGCCAATAATGCGGCACTAAAAATTAAAAATCCTTTTTTCATAGCATAAAGTGTTTAATTGAACTTTTCAAAGTTCTATGAATCAAAGCATTCTTCACATACTTAAAAATTATTTTTTGTCAGCTTTTATACAAGATTTGTCCAGTTTTCTATATTCTACCAAGCGACCTCCATAATTCTATTATTTCAGGATATCTATTATTGATGATTTCTAATTGTGTATCAATTCGCATCATAGGTTTGTTTTGAAGGTTATAAGCAGGCCAAACAGGACCTTCTTTGATGAAGGGTTTTCCGGTTTTGGCAAAGTTTGTCCAAAGTTCTGCAAAATTGTGAGATGCAATCGCTTTTTCTGGTCGATTGCCTCCAAAGAAGCTTGGTTTTGTGGCCGATTCGTTGTTGAATTTAAAAGAAATATCCATGGCATGTGGAGTACCCATTGGGTAGTCAGTGCCAGGAATTTTCATTTCAGATTTATACCCAAAATTATACAAGTAAACTGGTGCACCATTTTGCGCAACCATCTTCTCTGCAATGGTGATGGAGCCTAGCCCCATCATCGTAATGGATGAAATGGCAATAAAAATGTCTGGTACAGATGCATTTGGCATGGCTTTGCGATAGGTTGTTATGATTTTATCCGTATCATCGCCATAGGTGGGAAAAAGCTTTGCTTTTAATCCTTCAAAATCGAATTTCGTAAATGCTGTATCCTTATTTTGCCAAGCAAAGAAGGTAAATTCATCTTCGTTCCAACCCACCAACAAAGGTTTATTTTTAGAAATTTTGGGTGCAGTAGGATCAAATGGATTTGCTAATAAGGCCTTTCCATCTACCACCGGACCAAAGCCTCCTGCATTTCGACTCATCATTCCTTTTTTCTTATTTTTTTCTTGAAAAGGAGCCACCGAAGGCAATTTATTTTGCAAGGCCAATAAGTCTGCCGCAGGAATGTCTAAAATTTTCTTCCAATCCGAAATAGGAATATTTAGTTCCTTGAATACCTGTAAAGTTGTTTCGTGCGCGGTTTCTTTGTCGAACATCCGAACACCCGGACCGCTTTCAATCGATGCTTTGTTGAAATAAGGAGCAGCAGAAGGCATGGCATACAAACAAGAGGTTTTAGCACCGCCACCTGATTCTCCCCAAATCATGACATTGTTCGGATCGCCACCAAAATTTTTAATATTGGCATTTACCCACTTTAGTCCGTCAACGATATCTAACATTCCATTGTTGCCAGAACCCTCATACTCAGGTCCGGCAATTTGGTCCAAATACAAGAAGCCCAAGAGTCCCAAGCGGTGATTGGTTTGTACGACCACCACATCGAAATTTCTAGCAAGGTTTGCTCCATCTTGTCCAC
>JBEGQV010000161.1:0-5251 GCA_041180785.1 Bacteroidota bacterium
TGGATGGTGTGGTTGTTTCTGGGGACTCGTTTGTGAATGAAAGTATGTTGACTGGAGAACCTGTACCAGTTGAAAAAGGAGTTGGTTCACAAGTGTTTGCTGGTACCATCAATCAAAAGGGTAGTTTTACTTTTCAAGTGTCAAAAGTTGATACAGAAACCCTTCTCGCACAAATCATTCGAAAGGTGCAAGATGCCCAAGGAAGTAAGGCTCCCGTGCAACAATTGGTGGATAAAATTGCCGCCATTTTTGTGCCAGTCGTGCTAGTAATTGCGATTTTTACGCTATTGATTTGGGTATTCTTTGGTGGAACGAATGGTGCTGTGCAAGGAATTTTGTCGTTTGTAACAGTGTTGGTGATTGCTTGTCCATGTGCCTTAGGTCTCGCAACGCCCACAGCCATCATGGTCGGCATGGGAAAAGGAGCTGAACAAGGTATTTTGATCAAAGATGCCGAAAGCTTAGAGCTTTCGAAGAAAATCACCTCCATCATTTTGGATAAAACAGGTACTTTAACAGAAGGAAAACCTCGAGTGACTAATATCGCTTGGCTTGTCGATGATGATTCGAAAAAAGATGTTTTGGTGAGCATCGAACGACAATCAGAGCATCCTTTGGCAACGGCTGTGGTTGCCTATTATCATGATATTTGTCTGTTTGAGTCTATACAAGTAAATAGTTTGACTGGAAAAGGTGTGGAGGCCATTGTGGAAGGTTCTACTTATTATGTCGGTAATTTGAAATTGGTGCATGAAAAAAACTGTGCGGTGGATGCCGACTTGGAGCGTCAGGCTAGTCAGTGGAAATTGGAAGCAAAAACGGTGGTCTATTTTGCCAATCAAACAAATGTGTTGGCGATTATAGCCATTGCAGATGCCTTGAAGCCTAGTTCCATCGTAGCAGTGAATCAGTTACAAGAAGCAGGTATTGAGGTGTACATGCTGACGGGCGATCATCAACAAACTGCTTCATCTATTGCTCAAGCAGTAGGAATTACCCATTTTCAGGCAGAGGTGCTTCCGGCAGATAAATCAGATTTTGTGAAAAGCTTACAAGAAAAAGGAGAGGTGGTGGCCATGGTAGGAGATGGTATCAACGATAGCGCTGCTTTGGCCCAAGCAGATGTGAGTATTGCCATGGGACACGGCAGTGATATCGCCATGGATGTGGCAAAAATGACCATCATTTCTTCTGATTTGCTAAAAATCCCAGTAGCCATTCAATTGTCTAAACAAACCGTTCGGACGATTCATCAGAATTTATTTTGGGCATTTATTTACAATATAATTGGAATTCCACTGGCTGCAGGCATTTTATACCCCATTAATGGATTTCTTATCAATCCCATGATTGCCGGCGCCGCCATGGCGCTAAGTTCGGTAAGTGTGGTGGGGAATAGTCTTCGTTTGAAAGTTATGAAATTATGAGTTATGAGTTATGGGTTATGGGTTATGGGTTATGGGTTATGGGTTATGGGTTATGGGTTATGAGTTATGAGTTATGTGTTATGTGTTTTTCTTAGTTAAAATAATTATTTTTAAAAATTAAATGGATTTTTTGAGTAAGAAGTTTCTAATTTAATTTTTTTATTTAACTCATAACTCATAACTCATAACTCATAACTCATAACTCATAACTCATAACTCATAACCCAAACCCATAACGTGAAAAAGCTCCTCATTCCTATCATTATCCTTGTACTGATTCAATTCATCCCCAATTTTTCAAGCAAAGAAGAAACGGATGCTTATTCGATTGAAAAAGGATATGTGATTCCTGATAATGTCAAAGAAACCTTAAAAAATGCCTGTGACGACTGTCATTCAGACAAAACGGTTAGTCCATGGTATACAAACATCCAACCGGTTGGATTTTGGATCAATCACCATGTAAACGAAGGAAAAGAACATTTGAATTTTTCTAGTTTCATGAAATTGCCTGGCAAGGTACAGCGACATAAGTTAGATGAAGTCATTGAAACCGTTGAAGAAGGGGAGATGCCTTTGAGTTCCTATACCTATTTCGGGTTACACCCGAAAGCTAATTTGTCGGAACAGCAAAAAGGAGAGTTGATTGCCTGGGCAAGGGATTTAAAGTCAAAAATTAAAGACTAATAAAAAAGGCCTCGATTTCGAGGCCTTTCTATAGTTGTTTATTTCAACTTCATATTCACTGGATCCCAATGGACAATTTTCTTACTCAAATAACTCTCATTACACGATAAGGCAGGTGCTGCTGCACGGAAACCAAATGTTGCATCTTCAACCACCGGTTTGCCGGTTCGAATTGCATCAAAGAAGTTCGTAAAGTGATCCACGTGCTCATCGTATCCTGCTGGTGGTGCATAAGTGATGTCGTCTTTTTTAGGTCGAGCGCGTTGTGCGGCTGTCCATTTTGCTTCATATTCTTTGGTCATCTCCTCTTGCATCGACTTGGAGAACGTAAATACTGAATCGTATCCTCCAAAACCTGGAGCTTCAGGCATGATGCTGTGTTTGATCGATATGTTGTTTCCTTTTACATCCATTACTCCTTCAGAACCCACAAAACGCGTTACTTCATTTCCACCTGTTCCACTGACGAAGTTTACTTGCAGGGTTAATTGAAATGCAGGGTGGTTGGCCGTGTCGCCATATTGCATCACGCCCGACATCACATCAGGTAAATTTCTGCCATCTTTCCAGTGCGAGAATTGTCCAGTACTATAAATAGTTTCAGGTCCTAGGGAATTAGTAACTAAATGCGTTCCACTTAATAGGTGGATAAACAAGTCGCCAGCAACCCCTGTTCCAACCTCTTTAAAGGCTCTCCACCAGAAGAATTTCTTGGAATCGTAAGGCATTTTTCCTGTCACTTCGATGAAGCGCTCCCAATCGGTCGACTCTGCATTGGCATCTTTTGGAATGGTATATTCCCATGCCCCAATAGAACTTTGTCGATCGTAAACGGCATTCACCATGTTTAATTTACCAATTTCACCTGATGCTAATAGTTCTTTTGCTTTTGCTAATCCGATAGAAGAAACACGTTGACTTCCTACCATTAAAACTTTACCGGATTTCTTTTGTGCTGCTATGACAGCAGGACCCTCCGAAATCTTGTACACCATGGGTTTTTCGCAATATACGTGCTTGCCCTTTGCCAAGGCATCTAAAGTAATTTTTGCATGCCAAACATCATGTGTTGCAATGATTACAGCATCAATATCAGGTCTGTCTAATAAATCTTTGTAATTACGGGTAGTATAGATTTGATCTCCATACATTTCTTTGGCGTTTTGAATGCGACCGGTATATAAATCACAGATTCCGGCTAATTCAACACCAGGAACTTTTAAAGCAGAACGTAAATCGAAATGTCCTTGTACCCCAAAACCGATGACACCCAAACGTACTTTATCACCTACCGAAAACGGTTTTTCATAGCGCAATATTCGCTCTTCCGCTTTTTCTTGGGCAGCTAGGGTTGTAATGGGTAATGCACCGGTTGCTAAACCTAATGCACCTATTTTTTGTAAAAAATCTCTTCTGTTATTTTTCATCGTATCAATTGGTTTAAAGTCAAATATTTGATACCTGCAATTTATAAAATTTCATGAATTAATCTTCTATGATTAATTCTTCAAAATTGATACGAGGGGCTTTGCTGTAAAATCTCCACGACAAAAGCCCTGCAGAGCATACCAGACTGATCGTTAATCCCACCCAAATGCCTATGGCACCAAATGGTAAATAGATTCCTAAATAATAGCTTAGTGGTAACCCAACTACCCAATAGGAAAATATGGTGATGGCGGTTGGTATTTTAACATCTTGAAGTCCTCTTAAAAGTCCTAAGGAAACTGCTTGAATCCCATCAAATAGTTGAAAAATAGCTCCCCAAGTTACTAAACTCATGGCAATTTCGATCACGGACAAATCTTGCGTGTAACCTCTAACCAACCAGTATTTGCCAAAATACATGATGGCTGCGCATATGCCCATGAATACAATGGTGATTTTTAGGGCAGCATTTCCAGAAGCGATAATTTCCTTGTGCGATCGTTCACCAAGCGCAGTTCCTACTTGAATTCCACCTGCGGAGGCAATGCCCGTTGCGGCCATATAGGTGAGAGATGCCATGTTGATGGCGACGATATGGGCAGCTTGTGCCGTAGTTGAAATCCAGCCCATCATGACCACCGCCATACCGAAAGTCGCAATTTCAAAAAATCCCTGAAAACCACTTGGAATGCCCACTTGAAGGATTTTCTTTTCAATTACCCAGGCTTGGTGAACATGTTTTTTGGTTAGATAAGGTTTGTACGATTTTTTGGTGAATACGTAAATCACCAAGGCAAGGGCCATGAAAATTCGAGCAGTGAGAGTGGCAATGCCTGATCCAAATAAGCCCAATGCCGGAATAAATCCCCATCCATTTATTAATACAAAATTTAAACCGATATTAATGATTAGGGCAATGAGGGTAATGGTCATTCCTACGCTTGTATCTTCCAATCCATCCGTAAATCCTTTAAAGGCCCCAAAGATAAACATTGGGAGAATAGATAAGGCGATGACACTCAAATAGGGAAGTGTTAGTTGTTTGTTGATGGCCGACTGTCCGAACAAATCATAATTTAAGCCTAATAGGCCAATGATTGCGATGGTAAGGATCGCCAAGAAAATGGCTACTCGCAAGGCTGCTCGTAGCAAATTACCACATTCTGATAAATCATTTTCTGCTTTTGCTTTGGAAATCATGGGTGAAATGATTTGTAAACAAATCAGTCCAATCACTGCTATGGTAAAAAAGATCGATCCTGCCATCCCCGCAGCGCCTAAACTTTCCGCAGCCAGATTTTTCATCTGTCCGACCTGAACAGTATCCGCCAAACCCATGAGCATCACGCCTAATTGTCCAATGACAATTGGGATGGCAAGAGTGATGGTGGTGCGAACTTTGTTCTCGCGCTTGGCTGTGGTCATTTGGGATTTTTATTTTGCAGCAGAATTAATTCTGCTGCTATTCATTCAAGGCAATTTATACAGCCGCGGATTTAAATCCGCGGGAAATAAATATTATGAATTAATTGAACAGATTGTTCAATTAATATTCCACACTCGGCAAAGCCGAGCGTGTTAAATTCGTACAATTTCTGCTCCCAACGCATTCAAACGGGTATCAATGTTTTGGTATCCACGGTCGATTTGCTCGATGTTGTCGATGATGGATGTGCCACTTGCCGACATCGCTGCAATTAATAGAGAAA
>JBEGQV010000162.1:0-6792 GCA_041180785.1 Bacteroidota bacterium
TTAACAATTCTATTGATATATTCAACAACTAAAAATATCATCTATTAAACCGATTCTTCCTAAATATCCTGAGCCCGACTTAGTGGCTGCCTTTAAAAAAGAAAACGTTGATTTTTCGAAAATCGAAAAAGCCCGTATGGCAAGAGAAACCATTACGGAAGGTTTAGAACCTTATACAGGCCCTTTTGGTTTGGCGCAAAAAAAGCATTTACTGAATCGGACGATGATGGCATTGTCTTCAAAACATCTTGCCGATATTGAAAATTTATCCTTAAGTGCATCATTAGATTTGTTATTTACGAAAGAGGCATTTCCCGAGTTGCCCGTAAACGACTATTATTTTGAAATAAGTAAAGAAGAAACAGAAAAACAAGGTTATTATTTTGTTCCTCCCGGAGAACAGTATCATGAAGCTCCGGAGCCAAACAATTCTCCATGGCAAAGGTATACCTCATTTGATATCTGGCTATATAAAAACATGATTCGTCAAAAAACGAGTATTCATTGGCGCATGTTATTTTTTTTACATCAACTAGTTCCAGCAAGTCAGCCAAACGGTATTAAAATCTATTTTCAACATTACGAATTATTATTCAACTCATGTTTTGATTCTTATAAAAATTTTATTTACAACATGACAAGAGATCCTTTGATGTTGGATTATTTAAATTTACAAGCAAGCAACAAAACAAAACCAGATGAAAATTATGCACGTGAGCTTCAAGAGTTATTTACAGTTGGAAAGGGCCCTAATTCAAAATATACAGAAGATGATGTAGTAGAGTTTGCCAGAACCTTGGTGGGTTGGAGATATGATTATGATACAAAAAATAAGGCTGGAAGGGTTAGAACAGACTTCATCATGTGGAATCATGATGATGGAGACAAAAAGTTTTCTGCTTTTTATGGAAACAAGACTATCAAAGGAATTCAAGGATATGATGGATATAAAGAATTAGACCAATTACTTGATATCATTTTTTCAACCTCTGAATGTCCATTATACATTTGTAGAAGGCTATATCAGTTTTTCTGTAATCCGATAATTGATGCAACAACAGAGGAAAATATCATCAAACCAATGGCTGATATTTTAGTTAAAAACAATTTTGTTTTAACTGCTCCTTTAAAAGCATTACTCGGTTCAGCACATTTTTTCCATCAATCAAATTATAATTCTCTCATTAAATCGCCTATAGAGTTTATGTTCAAATTCTACAAAGAATTTGATTTAGCTTTAATTAATTATGAATCTCCAGCAGATATTCCCGAGCAATATAGTTCTGGTATCACGAAAGATTTTTACCAATATCGATCCATTACCTGGAATATGTCCAATTTTGGGTTAAACTTCCCCTATCCCCTTAATGTTTCGGGATGGCCTGCTTTTTATCAGGCCCCTGTTTATGACTTGTTTTGGCTAAATTCAGATACCCTTGCAAAAAGAAGTGATTTTGCAAATGGTTTTACTCGATGGGGCGTTTGGGTTGGTCCAGGGAAAACAAAAGGAAATGTTAACCTTCAGATTGACTGGTTAAAATATATTGCCACGTTTAAAAATCCTGAAAACTTAGATGCCTTATTTACAGAAATTGAAAACAGGATTGTTGGACCAGTAATTTCTGAAAAATCTAAAACACGAATTAAAACATTAGTGCTGGGAGGATTTCCAAGTACTTATTGGACCGAGTTATACATGGCCTACAAAAATAAGCCATCAATTGATACACAAACCCCCCTTGTCTATCGCCTTCAAAATTTGTTTGCAAGTATTTTCCAACTTCCCGAATACCACTTATTTTAAGATGAATAGAAGAGCTTTTTTACATAATTTATCACATTCCATAGCACTTCCAGCCGTTTTTTCTGGAATACCTTGGGAAAGCCTTGCCTCTTCAACAGTCCTCAACAATACCATTGGTGAAGGAAATATCCTCATTATGGTCTTATTAAATGGAGGGAATGACGGACTCAATACCGTTATCCCGCTGAATATGATGTCGCAACTAAATAAGGTGCGTCCCAAAGTAGTTCTTCCAGAAAACAAGCTACTCGCTCTTAACAAAAGTGACTTAGCACTTCACCCTTCCTTGGTTGGATTACACGGGTTGTCAAAAGAAAATCGATTAAAAATCATTCAATCTGTCGGATATACCAACCCAAATTATTCGCATTTCAGATCGATGGACATTATTCAAAGTGGGGCAACTAGTACAGAATTTTTAGGGAGTGGATGGATTGGCCGATATTTAGAAAAAAAACACCCGAGCTATCCAGATGCCTATCCCACAAGCGATTACCCGCACCCACTAGCAGTTGAAATCGGCTGGAATTCCTCTTTAATGTTTACCGGACAAAAGTCGTTTACGAGTGTCGTGGCTTCAAGTCCAGAAAATTTTTATGAGATAGTTGGGGATTTTGAACAAGCCTATCCAAGCTCTCCTTTTGGTGAAAAATTAAAATACGTACAGTTAATCGCTAAGCAATCCAACGCCTATGGCAAAGTAATGCAAAAAGCTTATCAAAGCGGTAAAGAATTTGTTTTCCCAAACACAAATCTTTCTAATCAATTTAAAATTTTAGCCCGATTAATTTCAGGAGGATTAAATACACGCATTTTTAAAGTTGAAATTGGCGGTTTTGATACACATGGCAATCAAGTAGACACATCAGATCGAACCAAAGGGACACATGCCAATTTATTAAAGGAATTGGATGAGGCAATTTCAACTTTTATGAAATCAATGGACCAGATCAACCAATCTGATCGTATTTTAGGGATGTGTTTTTCAGAGTTTGGCAGAACTGTTGGATCAAATGATACGTATGGAACAGATCATGGCGCAACTGCCCCTGTCATTATGTTTGGAAATCACATCGATGCAAACGTTGCTGGCATAAATCCCGTTATCCCTTCTACCTATACCTGGCAAGAAGAATTGCCCATGCAGTTTGATTTTAAACAAATCTATACATCCATCATCTCACAATGGCTTGGAGGTGGGAATACGATAAATAACCTTTTTTCCAAGGAGTATCCACAACTTTCCATTATTAAAGAAGAATTTCGTGATTCGGATGAGGATGGTGTGGGAGATTTATATGACCAATGTGCCAATACCCCGATTGGGACATTAGTTGACGTTACTGGTTGTGAAATATTTGTCCTTCCAAGTGATAATTATGAAGTAGGGGTAGCAAATCTTACTTGCAAAGGCACTAAAAATGGTAGCATCCAAGTGAAAGTGAAAAATACGACGTTCAACTATGCGGTAAAATTATATGCGGGAAGCAATTTGCTTCAAACACTTGCCATTGAAAAAGGGAAAAATACTTGTTTGTTTTCAACTTTAGGAACAGACAATTATACCATCAACATTCAAATTGAGGGTAAGGCAAATTATGTTCAAAGTTTTGAGGCAAAAATTACGGAGCCCGACACCTTAAAAGTATCCGCTGCTATTTCAGAAACAGAAAAATTACTGAGTCTTCAAGTAAGAGGGGCAGAAAGCTACCAAGTTACGGTAAATGGTATGAGCAAGGAATATGCCACCGAATCGGTAAAAATACCAATCGAAACAGGTCCTGTTTCGCTAAAGGTTAGCACCCAATATGGTTGCCAAGGGGTTTATGAAGAGTTTTTATTCTTATCTGAACAGGCCGGTTGTTTCCCAAATCCGACCAAAGACCTTACTAAAATCTATGTAAATGGAAATGATTCGGTGGTAAATGTACAAGTAAATGATCAACAAGGCCGCACACACCTATCAACCAGTGCCGCAATTGATGCTAGTAGAATGATCGAATTACAAATGGAGTCTTATGCCCCAGGCATGTATTTTATTCAACTGAGTGGAGAACATGTTCGTCAAACGCTAAAATTGATCAAATTATGAAAAGATTGATCTGTTTTTTGCTCCTGTTTACTACTTGGTCTTGTACGAAAGACCAAGCCCAAGAAATTGTACCCGTAACCACGAGTCCTCCCCCTTCTGCGGCAACGCTTAGCATCCCAGCAAACAACGAGTTATGCTTATCGGGAAGCAAATTAAACGACACCTATACGGAAGTGTCCTTTGAGTGGCAAGCGGCACAAAATACAACGTCGTATGACGTTGTTATTACCAATTTAAACACCAACATTAGTCAAACTTCCTTGAGTAAAACCAACAAAACAACTATCATATTAGAAGCCGGCATCCCTTATAGCTGGAATGTTATTTCTAAATCGAGTACGAGCAATACCACAGCAACAAGTGCTACTTGGAAGTTTTATTTGTCTGGAAATGGGAAAGCCAATTTAGCGCCATACCCTGCAGATGGCCTGGTCCCAAAATCAGGTGCTTCGGTTGGATTGGTGGACGGAAAGGCAACGTTTAGCTGGACTGGACAAGATCCGGATTCTAATACCTTAAGTTATGAAGTGTATCTTGACACAGACATCAACAAGGTTAGCAAACATGAAGTCGCGCCCATCAAAAGTTCAACAAACACCACTTCGATACCCCTCAAATCAGGACAAATTTATTACTGGCAGGTTAAAACATTTGATGGAAATTTGAGTAGTTTTACGCAGGTTTTTTCGTTTAGAACGATCTAGTTTATGCTACGTTTTTTAAAAAATATTATTAAAAAGGAGATTTTCCCAGTCTTAAAATCTATTCAATTTTCTATCCGAAAAATTATTTTTAAGATTTCGGGGCCGGCCAAGGTTGATTTTGATTATGAAACACTTCCTGATTTTGATAAAGGGTTTCCCTTGGAAGAGATCATTCGTTCATTAGATATTCCTAAAAATCTTCCATATAATCTACTTGAAAAACTACAATTTTTTCATGAGCATGGATATGTCGTTTTAGAACAAATTATCGACCACAAAGATTTGGACGGGGTTTGGAATCAGGTAGAAGAGGTGCAAGAAAACAATGAAAAATACGAAATTGAGGCAATTGCACACCGATACAACAACCAACAAGACACTCCCATTAAAGATATCCCTAAAGAAAAATTAAAAGGCATTGGATCAAGAATTAACGATTTTCATGATTACTCAAAATTGACTAAAGAAGTTAGTTCAAATCCTTCCATCAGGGTATTTTTAGAAGCTATTTTAGAAAAAAATGTAGCGGTATTTCAAAGTTTAGTATTTAAATATTCCAGTCAACAAGGTCTACACCAAGACTTCCCGTGGGTAACAACCTCCATTCCAAGTCACTTAGCTGCCGCATGGATCCCCTTAGAAGATGTGCATGCAGATTCGGGGCCTTTGGTATATTATCCAGGTTCTCACCGCATGCCAAAATTCGACTTTGGAAAGACCGGAATTCTATACAAAGGTGGACAATCACTCATGCATCCTGAAAAAGATTTTACCAGCTATCTAGAAAAAACTGTCAAAGAATTAGGTTACAAAAAAGAAATATTATTGATCAAAAAGGGAGATGTATTAATTTGGCATGGCGCACTAGCACATGCAGGTAGTCCCATCCTGGATCCAAATCGCACGAGGAAATCATTAGTCGTCCATTATTCCTCGCTAACAGCCTTACCTCAGCATCGTAATTCGCCGACGGAAGACAACGAGGCAGAAAAGGTTAACGGTGTAACTTTTTATACGAACAATAGACTAAAGCACTTAAAAAACATCCTTTAAAGTGTCAACAATCTGACTTTAAAGACTTTGATTTTTCTTTTATGGCAAATATGCCATTGTGCGGAGTATTGCACTAATGCACTTTTGTACTATGAAATTGGAGAAAAAAGAGGTTTGTCAGCGGGTTGGTCAAAAAATTAGAGAGCTCAGAACCCAAAAAGGATATACTTTGGAAAGTCTAGCCAACGAAGCAAACATTGACTATACGCAATTGAGTCGAATAGAGTTGGGAAAAATTAACACCAGTATTTTTCAGGTGTATCAAATCGCTTGTTTTCTAAAAACCCCAATACCAGATTTATTTCATGATTTATCATAGTTATTAAAAAACTTTTATTAAATTCCCCTGTTTTCTAAATAAAAATTATGACTCCCGAAACTTAAAAAAGTATATTAAATATACTTGCGTTTCTTTCCTATTTATACATCCTTTATTATTTCATAATAAATTCGATGCGAAAGAAATCAAAAATCGAAATTATTCTATTTGTGCTTTCTTTGATCCTTTTTTCTGTTTCTTTGGCGCTCTTAAAAGTATAAAATTACTTGTTCAACAGGCAAGCCTTGCTGAGATAGCGAAAAAGCCCCTAAAACACAAAACCCCAGCATTGCTGCTAGGGTTGTTGTGGTAGATCCCAGACTCGAACTGGGGACACACGGATTTTCAGTCCGATGCTCTACCAACTGAGCTAATCCACCGTTGGTCCCGTGACATTCGGGACTGCAAAAATACGAAAAATATTTATTCAAACAAACGAGAAAGGAAAAATTTCTCCTCTCTCGTCTCTATTACAGATTCTTCTTCTTCAATTCACTCACGGCAAAATCTGCTGCACGTGCGGTTAATGCCATATATGTTAACGACGGGTTCACACAAGAATCAGAGACCATCCCTGCGCCATCTGTTACAAACACGTTCTTCGCTGCCCAAACTTGGTTGTGTTTGTTCAATACCGAGGAGCGTTTGTCGCTACCCATACGCGCAGTTCCCATTTCGTGAATACCTAAACCAATATGGGTATTTTGGTTGTTATAAGCATTAATATTCTTGAATCCAGCTGCTTCTAACATTTCAGCGGCATCATTCATCATATCAACACGCATTTTATTTTCATTTTCGCCCAAATTGGCTTCAAATT
>JBEGQV010000163.1:0-2591 GCA_041180785.1 Bacteroidota bacterium
AACAAAATCCCGACTGAATATCCTGGCGAGAGAAATGCTTCACCATTCGATGGTTGTTGCAACCCTGCCATTATCTGAAGCACTGTTGATTTACCTGCACCGTTTGGACCAACAACACCGATCTTTGCGCCCGGCAGAAACATGAGTGTGACGTCATCAAGAATGACCTTGTCACCATGCGCTTTACGCGCCTTCTTCATCGTATAAATGAACTCTGCCACGAGGAGAAACCTTATATCTTTCTAGAAATCCTAGAGGGAGATTTCCACTAAATTAAATCTTTTTCGTGTAAATAACTTCTTAATAATGGAGCTAGTTTCAAAGCAAATGTATTACCAAGGTGAGCACCATCCCAAAATACCGGAGCATTATCAATAATGGGTGGACAAGCACCTAAGCTACATAGCCATTCATCTGTATCTATAAAAAAACCTCCAAATTTATTTGTTAACGACCTTTGAATAACTCTAATTCGGACATTCCCGCTCGGGTGGCCAATGCAACTTGGACCAATATTTCCCCTCGAATCAACGCAGTCAGTAATTCCCGATTGACCTGGTGGTTGTCCAAAATAAACAAAATGTTGTGAATTTTCAGAAATTATTTTTATAGATTCTTCCAATTTACTCGCCCAAAATTCATCGCGTCCAACTAATAATTGAGAATTACCGTTTGCAATCTCGTGTCCTGCAAAATCAGATAAAAATACTAAATCTGGTTTTATTTCTTTAATAAAGCTAAATACTTTTTGTCTATGCTCAAAGCAACTTAAACTTGGTTCGCCATTGATGAATGGAACAACATTCGCCACCATGCATTGTTCCATATTTAGTCCAAAAATTTGAAAATCACTACCCTTTAATGACTCGATTATTGTGGGATAGAAAGCAAGTGCATAACTATCACCTACGATTATTGCTTTTTTTGGTGCTGTTTGATTTCCAAATGAACAATAATTTTCTGTGGTGTTGTTCATGCATGCTGACCATTGTTTACCTCGTTCGCTTAATATATTTGAAAGAGGTGGATCAAGATCACTTGGAACCTTCTTAAGAGCTAAACCCGCTTTAATGTGATTCTTCCAATCCGCTAAAAGAATTGGATAACTAGCACTTTCTGAAGTTATTTTTTGAATTTCCGAGGATGTATCAGACTTTACAGATGTAACTTCATTTAATTCAGTAGACTCTGTTAATTGTAAGTTTGGCCGAGAAAAGTTAAAGATAAATAAGGACATCGCTAGCGCCAATAACGCCCAACGAAATTTTAGGAATAAGTTTGAGATTGATTTAATTTGATGAGAAATCAAAATTCGAAGTGGTTTTTTCGAATAAAAACTTTGTGGTGTTTTTATTGATCGAAAAGGAGTTTCAATGAATCTGAATGAAAACTCGGACAGGCAAAATAACGCGATAAAAAATTTGGCAATCTCGACTAGTGAACTCCCTAAATTCCAAAGAATTATCAAAGGCCAATGGATAAGGTATATCGAATATGATCTTGACCCTATATATTCAAATATTCGATTTCCTATTACTTTGTTTATTATTAAATTACTACCTCTTGAATATATTACTACAGAAGTGAATGCTGCTGGAAGTATTGCGAGATATCCTGGATATTTTACGTGTTCATTTATATATTTTAAAGAAAAAAAGAATAATAAGAATGCAGACAAAGGGTGCAATAATTCATTAAGTTTAGTTTTTTCTTTTTGTTTATCTTTTAAATTAAGGATAATTGCCAATGTAGAACCAAGAGAAATCTGCCAACCGCGAGAACTTGAAGAAAAATATGCACTCACCGGGTTTGTGTAACTTTGAATAAGAGAATATATGAATCCAATGAAAGTGACTAGCATTGAAATAATTAATACTCTATATTTCCAGTTTATATGTTTTTTTCTAATTCTAATTCCATGAAATTTAGTGACTATTAAGAATAGAAAGGGAAATATTAGATAGAATTGTTCTTCCACCGCCAGCGACCAGTAATGTTGTAGGGGGGATATTGAAAATCCGTGTTCAAAATAGTCAGTCCCCTTCTCAATAAAATGGTAATTCGCAAGAAACATACTTGACCAAAATCCATCATTCGCAATTCTCGCGAATTTCACTTGGTTAAAGAGAAAAAATGACATTATTAGGGTTGTTAATATTATAAATAAGCTGAGCGGTAAGATTCTTTTCGCTCTCCTAAAGTAAAATGCGCGAATCGATATAAATCCATAGCCTTTGAATTTTTCATAGTTTGTCGCATATTCATTTAACATGATATTTGTGATTAGAAATCCTGAAATCGTGAAGAAAATGTCGACGCCTACGAAACCACCGGTGAAGGCACCTATTTTTAAGTGCGATAGAACCACAATTAGAACGGCTAATGCTCGGAGTCCTTCAATATCCTTGCGATGAACCATCGCCCTATGGTAGGTAAGAGGAACCTGATTCACTAGAATTTGCTCAGGTCATATGCGCCCGTAGCTCAGTCGGATAGAGCACCTGCCTTCTAAGCAGGTTGTCGCAGGTTCGATTCCTGCCGGGCGCGCGATACTTTTTCAGAAAAAGTTACAGAACGGATAACAATTGGCG
>JBEGQV010000164.1:0-4991 GCA_041180785.1 Bacteroidota bacterium
CCCCTCAAACTCTGGTACAAACAACCTGCAACCTATTTTGAGGAGGCGCTGGCTCTTGGAAATGGTAAAATTGGAGCAACGGTCTACGGCGGCACAAAGACCGACTTGATTCATTTAAACGACATCACACTTTGGTCAGGAGAGCCTGTTAACCCTAACATGAATCCCACCGCACATACGTATTTTCCAAAAGTACGCGAGTTGTTATTACAAGAAAATTACAAGGCAGCGGATTCACTTGTGAAAAAAATACAAGGTAAATTCTCCGAATCTTACGCTCCGCTGGGAAACCTCTATCTAGATTTTGATCATGAGGCCGCTCAACATTATACACGTGAATTGAACCTTGATAAAGCACAAGCATCTGTACAATACAAACTTGGCTCCAATACCATCAAACGTCATTATTTCGTTTCACATCCCGACAACGTCATTGCCATCCATCTGGAATCAGCTCAGGCCGGAGGACTGAGTTTCCGCTTGCGGTTTGATTCGAAATTAAAATTCAATACAAAAAGTACCTTACACCACTTACATGCTCGTGGAATAGCCCCCGTACGCGCCGATCCAAATTACGTGCGCAAACCTGGCAATCCCATTCAGTTTATCGAAGGAAAAGGGACTCGCTTCTCGGCCGATTTCCTTGTGCAAAACTATGGAGGTACCGTTACGCAGACCGATTCTTCTTTAACCTTGACCGGGGCAACCCAAGCTACTATTTTAGTCAGCTTGGCCACTAGCTTCAATGGGTTTGATAAAAATCCAAACACAGAAGGACTCAACGAAGAAGAAATTGCCCAAGAAAATTTGCAAAAAGCCAGCATCATTCCGTTCCAGCAATTAGTGGCTCGACACGAAGCCGACTACAAAAAATTCTTCAATCGCGTTAAACTGAATTTAGGTAACGCGAAACTTGATCTTCCTACTGATGAGCGACTACGTGCCTATGCCAAAGGCGAAAAAGATCCGTATTTGGAAACTTTATACTTCCAATTCGGTCGGTATTTGTTGATTTCAAGCTCAAGAACCAATGCTGTTCCTGCAAATTTACAAGGACTTTGGAATCCACATATCCGTCCGCCTTGGTCGTCAAATTACACGATGAACATTAATGCAGAGGAAAATTACTGGTTGGCAGAAAACACCAACTTGCCAGAAATGCACAATTCGTTCCTATCGTTTTTAGAAAATCTAGAAAAGACAGGAAAAATATCGGCCAAAAACTTTTATAACGCACCTGGCTGGGTGGTACATCATAATTCCGATATCTGGGCCATGAGTAATCCCGTGGGCGATTTCGGTGACGGCGAGCCAAGTTGGGCGAATTGGAACATGGGCGCCACCTGGGCTTCCACCCATTTGTGGGAACATTATCTGTTCAATCAGGATCGTGAATTTTTGCAAAACAAAGCCTATCCGCTCATGAAAGGGGCAGCAGCATTCGCACTCGCTATGCTTTTCCCTGATAAAAATGGGAAATTAATCACAGGACCAGCCACCTCTCCAGAAGCTAAATTCAAACTGCCCAATGGATATATCGGCTCAACGATGTACGGAGGGACAGCCGATTTGGCAATGATTCGCGAATTGTTTGGAGATGTGGTAGAAGCGCAAAAAATATTGAACAACGATACTGAATTTGCTGCTCAAATTCAAAACGCCCTCCATAACCTCCTGCCTTACCGTATTGGTAGCAGAGGAAACTTGATGGAATGGTATTATGATTGGGAAGACCAAGACTGGAAACATCGTCACCAATCACACCTTTATGGCTTGTATCCAGGAACCCACATTAAAACCGATGTACAGCCCGAGATTGCCGGCGCTATTCGTAAATCTTTAGAGATCAAGGGTGATGAAACCACCGGCTGGTCAAAGGGCTGGAGAATCAATCTTTGGGCTCGCTTAAAAGACGGGAACCATGCCTATAAAATGTATCGGGAACTCCTCAAATATGTTGAACCCGATGGCTTAAAAATCAACTACCAACGCGGGGGCGGCACCTATCCCAACCTGTTTGACGCCCATCCACCGTTCCAAATTGATGGAAACTTTGGAGGAGCCGCTGCTGTGGCTGAAATGTTAGTTCAATCCGATGCAAACAACATTTACCTTTTACCCGCTCTACCAGATGCCTGGGAAAATGGCTCCGTAAGTGGTCTAAAAACCAGGGGTGGATTTGAAGTATCCTTGGAATGGAAAAATAAAAAGGTTGTTAAGGCCTCGATTACTAACAAAAAAGGTGGAAAAACGACCGTTCACCTCAATGGACAAACCCGCGGGATTTCAATACATTCAAACGGTAAAGTAATGCTTAATTAGCAGGAACTAACACTTCCTGCTCAATGGCAGCCATCCATTCATGAAACAATTGCGACTCAATGGCCACGACCTGCTTACCTAAAACCTCCCAAGAAGGCGAATAATTAGATAGTTGTTGAATCATCTCTTCAAGGTGCCCCTCTTCTTCGATGATGATGGATTTAACGTGTACTTTTTGATCGAACGCGGTTAACACCTCCTGATAAATAGGATAAATTTCATCCGCTCTAACTTCAATTGCATAGGTAACAAATAAATAAGCGAGCCATTTTAATTCCGCACCTTGCAGGCCTAATTCTTTTTTCAAAAATTTAGATACTCGCAAATCCAAGTAATTTAAATAGTACCCAGAAATCTGTGGACACAACAAATGCTGATCTTCGTAGGTTTCTAATCCTTCGTCAATCAATTTATAGAGTTGCTTTTTTAAGAAATACGCATGACGGTGTTCCTCTGCAGCATGTTTCAACACCATTAAATTAGCAGCGCTTCTCGACTCAAATTTTGAAATCTTGCGCGCCCCTACATTTTCCATATACGATAGTGTATTTAGAAATCGGGCATGTAAATTTGGATTTAATACAATTTGTTCTAAAATTTGTTTTAATTCGCTCATTTCAACGGTTTTTCCGTAGCAAAGATACCTTTTTTATATGAATATTCGGTACGAAAGTAATCCACAATTAAGCGTAGACGATTTTATCAATGTCTTGGCCAAATCCACACTTGGACTTCGAAGACCACTCGACAACCGAGAAGATATGCAAACCATGCTCGACCTTGGTAATTATTACATATGTGCCTATGATGGGGATCGACTGGTGGGACTTGCACGGGGTATGACAGATTTTGTGTACACAACCTATTTGTCGGACCTGGCAGTGGATGAAGAATACCAACACTTGGGCATCGGCAAAACCCTCCTTTTTAAAATGAAAAAGGAAATCCCCAAAGCCAAATTAATCCTGCTTGCTGCACCTGCAGCAGAAACCTACTACCCAAAAATTGGACTAGAACGCCACCCACATTGTTATTATATTTAGATATTTATAAAACCATTTAACTATTATGAATAAACGTGCATTTATTCGCTCCATGGGTGCGCTGGCGATCCCTTTCAACACAAAAGCCTGGGGACAACAAGCGTGGTTAGAGTGGGCAAAAAATGTTCCTGCAAAAGACCTAGCTAAAGTAGATGCCTATTGGGCTGGAATTCGTGGTAAATATGAACTTCACTTCGATTTTATCAACTTAGAAAGTGGGTATTACAACATTATTCCACAGTCTACCCTGGAAAAATACTTCACACACATACGAGAAGTAAATCGATTGGGGGCCTATTACATGCGAACCGTACAACACGAAAACAAGCGAAAAGTAAAAGAGAAATTAGCCAAGCTTTTGGATTGCCCATCAGACGAAATGATCATCACAAGGAATACAACAGAATCGCTCGATATGATCATCGGAGGCTATCCTTGGCAAAAAGAGGATGAGGCCATCTATTCCTATCAAGACTATGGAGCCATGCAAGACATGTTTGAACAATCAAGTCGGCGTTTTGGGATAGTAAACAAACGAGTCTCTATTCCTAATCATCCAAAAAACGACGAGGAATTAGTGCAGGTGTATGCAGAAGCCATCACACCAAAAACGAGACTCATCATGATTCCACATATCGTGAACATCACAGGGCAAATTATGCCCGTTAGAAAAATCTGTGATATGGCCCATGCAAAAGGCGTTGAGGTAATGGTGGATGGTGCACACGCAGTTGCACATTTTCAATTCTCAATGAAAGAGCTGGATTGCGATTACTATGGCTCAAGCCTCCACAAATGGCTTGCCGCACCTCTAGGCGCAGGTATTTTATTTATCAAAAAAAGAAATATTGAAAAAATTTGGCCCTTGCTGGCAGAAAGTGCACGTGCCTCCGGGAGCGTCATGAGATTAAATCATGTTGGAACACACCCCGTTGCAACCGATTTAACTATTGCAGACGCGATTGATTTCTATCAAGAAATTGGTCCGGCGAATAAAGAAGAACGCTTGCGTTACCTACAAAACTATTGGACGTCAAAAGTGCGTCACCTCCCAAACATCGTACTGAATACTCCAGAAGACCCAAAGCGCTCTTGTGCCATTGCAAATGTGGGAATTAAGCACATGGAGCCTCAAAAATTGGCGGAAATTCTGTTGTCTAAATACAAGATTTTTACGGTCGCCATCAACACAAAAAATGTCAATGGTTGCAGAATTACACCTAATGTTTTTACAACGACTGATGAATTAGACAAATTTGTGACCGCCCTTCAGGAATTAGCCTCCTAAAATGCCTGAATAGCCACAGGGGCATGTACATTCCATTCAAGATTAAATGGAGTGATTGTCCCCGTTTTAGGATCAAATTGATAGGTGACAACTTTGTGCTCGGTCTGACTACCTACAAACAAGTACTTACCCGAGGGATCAAAGGCAAAGTTGCGCGGCATTTTGGCCACGGGATAAGACTTATTGAAAATCAATTGTCCCGAAGGTAAAATTTTATAGACCACCAATTCATTTTTGGTCATACGATTAGAAACCACTAGCCAATTCCAATCAGGTGAAATCTCGATATGGGCTGAGGCCTTACTCATAAAATTTGAATCGTCGCTTAAAATAGTTTG
>JBEGQV010000165.1:0-3430 GCA_041180785.1 Bacteroidota bacterium
AAACCCGGGGTTTAAAAAGAAAAAACAAATAACAATGATTGGAATCATTATGGGCAGCAGTTCGGATTTATCCGTCATGCAAGATGCCATCGACGTTTGTAAAGAATTTGGTGTAGCCTACGAAGTAGACATTGTGTCTGCGCATCGTACACCCGTAAAAATGTTAAAATATGCACAAGAAGCCAAATCGAGAGGTGTTCAAGTCATTATTGCCGGAGCAGGTGGTGCAGCCCATTTACCAGGGATGGTGGCCTCTGCAACGATTTTACCCGTTATTGGTGTGCCGGTAAAAAGCTCAAATTCCATTGATGGTTGGGATTCTGTGTTATCGATCTTGCAAATGCCAAATGGGGTACCAGTGGCGACAGTCGCATTAAATGCCTCTAAAAATGCTGGATTACTAGCGATTCAAATGTTGGCCATTTCAAATGAGTCGCTTGCCAAGAAATATGAGGTTTACAAAGAATCCTTAATTGAAAAAGTGGCAGAAATGAGTGAAAAAACGAAAAAAAGTATTTAATCCATGAAAAATCCTTTAAACATCCTGAAGGATTCCGGAACCTATAAATTACCGGCAATCACCTTATTGGTACTCATTGCAACCATTGTTGCCTTGCTATTTGTTGGGTATGAAAATTTCTTAGGTCCAAGTACAAAAGAATTAGAAAAAGCAGAAAAAATTGTAGATCAAGAAGAGGAAGATAGCGCAACAGGAGATAACCTGATTTCCACTTCAACCGT
The DNA here is from genome assembly GCA_041180785.1 of Bacteroidota bacterium. Classification (GTDB taxonomy): domain Bacteria; phylum Bacteroidota; class Bacteroidia; order Cytophagales; family Spirosomataceae; genus Sandaracinomonas. The sequence goes on from JBEGQV010000165.1 coordinate 742, forward strand.
AGAAAACACGACGGAAGAGGCCTCTGAAGATCAAGCTAAAAAAGATTCCATTGCACTAGAAGAACAAAAGAAAGAAGCTGAGGCCGAAAAAGTACCCGAGACAGAAGTATCAGTGGATGGAAAAGATTATGCCTATACCGTCCAAAAAGGTGAAACCTTTATGGGAATTGCCAATCGATTTGGCTTAAAATATGATCAACTAAAAGCCTTAAACCCAGATCTTAAGCCTGAGGGCATCAAAGTAGGGGTCACAAAAGTTAACGTTAAAGTGAAAGCCATTCACATCGTAGGCAAAGGTGATATTCTCCGAGTTGTTGCAGAAAAATACAAAGTTTCTAAGCAATCAATCATGACTGTGAACCACAAAACAGAAGATTTAACTACTCGTGGAGAAGAATTAATCATCCCCTTAAAGTAATTAATGACCTCTTTATTGTACATGTTGCTCTTATTTGCACAAGTAAAAGATGTGCATTTTTCTTACAAAGAGCCGTTTTCACGCATTGAAATAGCCACAATTGACAGTGCAGACCAATGGCATTGGCAATATATTGATACATTAAACACCCCCAAATCGGCAGAAAATTTAAATTCCCTATATGTGAATCGGTTAATAGGCATGCAAGTACCTTTGCATCAGTATTGGGATTTTTATTTGGATTCAACGCACAGAAAATTTAAAATCCTCAGTGATTCACTGCTAAAAAATTTTCCACATCGCCCCTATCATCTTCGTTATGTGTCGGAATTTAGAAGCTTAGAAAAACAGGCAAATTTGCTTCAAAAAGGTAAATCTAAATTACCACTCTCTCTTCATAATTTTGGATTTGCACTAGATGTTGGTATTTATCGAGGCAAAAGATATTTGAGACGAGGTCCCCTATATACTAAAATGGGCGAAAAGGCTAAAGAAATTGGCTTGTTTTGGGGTGGTGATTTTGTGGGATTTCCAGACCCTGGGCATATTCAATATTTTTCTAATACTGCCCATTTTATTACACAATTCCCGAAAGTTGGATTTGAGTTTTTACGTTTTAAGAAATTATTTGAAGACAATTATTATTCGGCCATGTTCCATGGCCGAGAAGCATTTGTTCAAGATACAAAACAACTGATTGATGTATTAGACCAGACCTTCCCGGAAACAAAACGTATCAGCCAGTATGCAATTACCTTCCCCGAAAGTGATTCTTTGAGAAAATGGTTGTCTGAACTCAAGCAACCGACCTCCGCTATAGTGTACCATCCATCAGCACATTGGATATATATTCACAAAGGATTTCAGGGGTATTTTTGGCAAGTTCAATAATCTAGCCCAAATTTAATCGCTTGTATACACCTTTATCTTTTTCCATCAATTCTTGATGTGTTCCTTGCTCGACCAGTTGTCCTTTTTGAACGACAATGATTTGATCTGCGTTTTGGATTGTAGATAAGCGGTGCGCAATAACTAACACCGTTCTATTTTTCATTAAATTGGTTAAGGCAGCCTGCACTAATTGTTCTGATTCATTATCTAAAGCACTTGTTGCTTCATCTAATATTAAAACAGGAGGATTTAACAAAATAGCACGAGCAATGGAAAGTCGCTGACGCTGACCACCCGATAGTTTCCCACCTCGATCGCCAATAACCGTTTGATAGCCTTCCTTGCTTTGCATAATAAATTCATGTGCATTGGCGATTCGCGCGGCCTCCTCTACTTGTTCCAGGCTTGCTCCAGAGCCAAAGGCAATGTTATTGTAAATCGTATCATTAAACAATACTGATTCTTGCGTAACTATGCCCATCAGTCCACGCAATTGGTCCAATGGAATATGCTTAATATCTATACCGTCTACTAAAATTTGACCACTCGTCGGATCATAAAATCGTGGCAATAAATCAGCAATGGTAGATTTACCGCCACCAGATGGACCCACTAAGGCGATTGTTTTACCTTTTGGTATCTCAAATGAAATATTTGAAAGGACATTTCTACCTTTGATGTACTCAAATGAAACATTATGGAAGGAAAATCCGTTTTTCAACCCATCAATGGACTGAATTGGTTCTTGAACCTTGATGTCAATTTCAGTATCCAAAATACTCATGATGCGATCCGCTGAAGCCACCCCCCTTTGAACTCCTGAAAAAGCATCTGCAATCACCTTTGCAGGTCGCATCACTTGCGAAAATGTAGCAATAAATGCGATGAATGTCGAAGGACTCAAAGAGGCATCACCCTGTATGACTAATGATCCACCGTATAACAAAATACCCGTCATTACAATCACGCCTAAGGATTCCGACACCGGAGATGTTAACTCTTGACGATTACGCATTTTAATGAATGCCGTACGGTATTTATTATTTTCGGCACCAAATTTCTCATCCATAACGCCTTCTGCTCTAAAACCTTTGATGACACGAATGGAGGCAAAAATTTCATCTAATTGACTGATCAAACCACTTAAATATTGCTGTACATGGGCAGAAGTTTTCCGTAAATTTCGTGCAATTAAGGCGATAAAACTTCCAGAGAAAGGTAGCAAAATAAGGGAGAATAGCGTGAGTCGCCACGACATGCTTGCCAAAAAAATGAAAAACATAATAAGCGAAAAAATCTCCTTAAACATGGCCGTAAATGCACGCCCGATGGAATTTTCTACCTCTTGCACATCAGTTGTTAAACGCGACATCAAGTCAC
>JBEGQV010000166.1:0-4867 GCA_041180785.1 Bacteroidota bacterium
GGGTAAATTTTTAGACACGCCAAGTAATGTAGATGCGGTGGTAGATTGGTTTGGTCCAACAGAATTTTTAAGCATGGATGCTTGCGGAAGTTCCATGAAGCACGATGATCCAAAATCTCCGGAATCAAGTTTGATAGGTGCACCCATTCAAGACAACAAAGACCTAGCCAATTTGGCAAATCCGATATCATTTGTAAATCCACATTCAGCCCCTTTTTTAATTTTCCATGGGGATAAAGATCCCTTGGTTCCTTTTTGTCAAAGTGAAAAATTACATGCAAAATTAAAGGAGCAAAAAATCCAAAGTGAATACGTGTTGATACCAGGCGGTGGACATGGTCCAGGCGTAATGATTGATACTTATTTTGCCCAAATGATTAAATTTTTTGATGCACAGCGGGCCAAAAGAACCTTATTGGTCATTGATGGTAAAATAGCTATAGACCAAAATGTGAATCAAGTGAGTCCAGATAAAATTGCCAGCATGAATGTCTGGAAAGGCGAGAAAGCTATGGAAAGATATGGAAAAGCTGGGGAGTTTGGAGTAATTGAATTGAGTTTGAAGAAATAATAAAAAGCCCCGAATGGGGCTTTTATTTTGCTTGTTTCTTATTCCAAAAGAAAATCAGGGTAGAAATGCCCACGCAGGCAGTCATGACCAATGCCATGGAAGCCGCGTTACCCGTATACAAAATACCCACTAAAGATGCACTAAAAGAGCCCATGGCCATTTGTAAGGCGCCCATAAGAGCGGAGGCAGAGCCTGCATTTTTTTCAATCGGTCGAAGTGCTACTGTGGCCATGTTGGGGAATACTAAACCTTGGCATGCCAACATCAAAAAAAGAAGGGCTATTAAAAGGGGCATATTCAATAGATCAAAATGAATTCCAATAACCATCCATAACCCGAAAACAAATTGTGCAGGTAAGGCGACTGCCAACACCTGTACACTCGATTTTCTTCTTAAAATAAGTGTATTTAACTGACTGGCACTGATAATTCCTGAGGCAACAATGGCAAATACCCAGCCAAATTGTTGTTCGTTGAGGTGATAAAAGTTCAAGAAAGTTAGGGGTGCTCCGGTCACATAGGCAAAAATACTTCCAGAACCGATGGCTCCTGCAAAGGCAAATCCGATGAATTTTTTCTCGCGAAATGCGTCTAAATAGCCTAATCCAATTGCCTTTATAGATAATTTTGGTCTTTCTTCGCTGTATAATTGATCAGGATTTTCGGGCAACCAAGCTTTGATGAGGAAAATCATCGTTAACATAATGGCTGCCAACACCCAAAAAATATAGGGCCAACTTGAAGTGGAAAGGATCATGCTACCCAAAGTTGGGGCTAAAATGGGGCTAACACCCAAAATTAATATTAATAAAGAAAGTACCTTCGGACGATCTTCTTCTTCAAAGGTTTCGCGAACCACCGCATTGGGTGCCACCATGCCCACACTGGCACCTAAGGCTTGGAAAAATCGCAGGACAATTAATTGATCTACCGTGGTACATAAAGTACAAGCAACAGAAGATACCACATATATGCCTAATCCGATGTATAAGACGCGTTTTCTGCCAAAATGGTCGAGCATCGGCCCATTGATTAATTGTCCCAAACAGATGCCAAAAAAGAAACTTGAAAGTGTGTAGCCTACTTCCACTTGACTGGAATGAAGGGCATCTGCAATGTTTTTAAAGGCAGGCAGGTACATGTCGATTGACAAGGGGCCAATGGCTGACAATACGCCTAGTACAAAAATGATTTTGTTTTTGGTTTTACTACTTAGTTGCATAAAATTTTGGATTCAATTAACTCGCTTTTTCAATTATTTCTTGGGCCAATTCGGTTCTTCCCCAGCGAGCAATTTCATGAAGTATGGGTAAAAGTGATCTGCCGGCTTGTGTTAAATGGTATTCAACCCGAGGGGGTAGTTCCTTGTATTCTTTTCTTTCAATTAAGGCAAATTGTTCTAATTCCTTCAATTCATTGCTTAGTACTTTGTTGGAAATAGCAGGAATATATTGTCTCAATTTGCCAAAACGCAAGGATTTTTCACCAATACAATTTAAAATGATAGGCTTCCATTTGCCACCAATGATGCTCATGGTACGCGTTACCGGGCAATTGTGTGGATTTTCAATTATTCTTGAAATTGTGTTAGTTACCATTTGGTTACTAGTATTTACTAAAATTAGTTACAAATTTACACTAATTTGTATAGATTTGCAAAAACAAAATAATCATACGTATGAAAACGATTAAAACACTTTTATTTTTTGTAACACTTTTAGTTAGCAATGTTATGTTGGGACAATCCAAAGAAGAGATGATTAAAGAATGGCAACGTGCGAAGGCCTACACGCAAGAGTATTTAGACGCGATGCCTGCAGAAAAGTACGACTTAAAACCGACACCAGAAATGCGTTCATTTGCGCAACAAATGTTGCACTTCACAGATGCCAATTATGCATTTGCTTCGGCAGCATCAGGTGAGAAAAGTCCATTAGGAATGGGGGAAGCAGAAAAGTCGACTGACCAGTCGAAAGCAAATGTTACCAAATTGGTTAATGCGAGTTACGATTTTGTGATCAATGCCATTGGAAAAATGTCAGAAGCTTCTTTCAAAGAAACCGTAAAAATGTTTGGACGTTTTGAAATGAGCAAAGGCACTGCCCTAAACAAATGCTTTGAGCACCAAACACACCACCGTGGACAAACGACAGTGTACATCCGTTTGGCAGGTGTGAAGCCTCCACAAGAGAAATTATTTTAGATCCTTGTGATTCAATTGTATAGTTTAAAATTATATTAATTTAATTAGTATAGTTTTAAACTATACAATTATAGCTATTTTCAATTTGACCTAACCAAATTTCGCACCTAAATTCGTTGCATCAACAAACGTATGATGCATATGAAAAATGTAGTAATTGTAGCAGGACTGTTATTATCTGTTTGCCTGCACGCTCAAGAAAATCCCCACCATGGAAGTCCGCATGGGACATCAATGAGTTCCAAAAGCGAAGGAACTACCAATAAGGATTGGTGGCCAAATCAATTAAATGTTTCTATCCTTAGACAACATTCGAATAAATCAAATCCGATGGGTGCTGATTTTAATTATTTGAAATCGTTTAAGGGATTAGATTATTATGCATTGAAAAAAGATATCAACACTGTTTTAACTACTTCACAAGATTGGTGGCCTGCAGATTTTGGAAATTATGGTCCATTTTTTATTCGTATGGCATGGCACAGTGCCGGAACTTACCGTTCAGGTGATGGTAGAGGGGGGTCTCGTGCTGGTCAGCAGCGTTTTGCTCCATTGAACAGCTGGCCGGATAATACAAATTTAGATAAAGCTCGTCGTTTGTTATGGCCTATCAAACAAAAGTATGGGTCTAAAATTTCATGGGCAGATTTGATGGTATTAACTGGAAATGTAGCCTTAGAAAACATGGGATTCAAAACCTTTGGTTTTGCAGGTGGTAGAACGGATGTTTGGGAGCCAGAGACTGATGTTTATTGGGGTAAAGAAAGAAAATGGTTGGATGATAAGCGTTATTCGGAAGGACGTAAATTAGAAAATCCTTTAGCGGCTGTTCAAATGGGTTTAATTTATGTGAATCCAGAAGGTCCAAATGGTAATCCGGATCCAATGCTAGCAGCAAAAGACATTCGTGAAACATTTGGTCGAATGGGTATGAATGATGAAGAGACGGTTGCTTTAATTGCTGGTGGACATACATTCGGGAAAACTCATGGTGCTGGTCCTGCTACACACGTGGGTCCTGAGCCAGAAGCTGCACCAATCGAGGAGCAAGGTTTAGGATGGAAAAGCACTTATAAATCAGGTAAAGGTAAAGATGCTATTACTTCAGGTCTAGAGGTTACTTGGACTTCTACTCCAACAAAGTGGGGATCTGGTTATTTAAAGATATTATTGAACAATGAGTGGGAATTGACAAAAAGTCCGGCGGGAGCTCATCAATGGGTAGCAAAAAATGCCAAGGCAACCATTCCGGATGCTTTCGATCCAAATGTAAAACATCTTCCGACAATGTTGACAACTGATTTGTCGTTAAAGGTTGATCCTGCCTACGAAAAAATTACGCGTCGCTTTGCCGACAATCCGGAAGAATATGCGAAAGCTTTTGCAAAAGCATGGTTCAAATTAACCCACAGAGATATGGGCCCTAAAACAACTTATTTGGGTCCAGAGGCACCTAAAGAAGACCTATTGTGGCAAGATCCAATCCCTGCATTGAACCATGAAGTTATCAACGATAAAGATATTACTACACTTAAATCAACTATACTAAAAGCTGGCCTTTCTATCAGTGAATTGGTAAGTACCGCCTGGGCTTCGGCCTCAACTTATCGAGGATCTGATAGAAGAGGTGGAGCAAATGGGGCAAGAATCCGCCTAGCGCCTCAGAGAAATTGGGAAGTAAACAATCCAAGTCAGTTGAATAAGGTGTTAGCAGTTTATGAAAAAATCCAAGCTGATTTCAATGCGAAGTCTAAAACGAAGAAAATTTCTATTGCTGATCTAATCGTCTTGGGAGGTTCTGCAGCAGTTGAAAAAGCAGCAGCAAACGCTGGACATTCGGTTAAAGTGCCTTTTACCCCAGGTCGAATGGATGCGAGTCAAGAACAAACGGATGTTGCTTCCTTCGGATTACTTGAGCCAATGGCTGATGGTTTTAGAAATTACTTAAAAACGTCTTATAAACTTTCAACAGAAGAGTTGTTAGTTGATAAAGCCCAATTGTTGACACTAACTGCTCCGGAAATGACGGTTTTAGTTGGTGGTATGAGAGCCTTGAATGCAAATTATAATGGTTCTAAACACGGTATCTTTAC
>JBEGQV010000167.1:0-2765 GCA_041180785.1 Bacteroidota bacterium
GCTCCACCAATACACATTGGCGAATTATTAGCAATTCGACAGAAAAACCCCTCGACTTTCACTCCAAAGGAATTAATCCCTATTATGAATCCGCTGCGGAAATAGAATCCCACCAAAAAGATTCCTTAACAAAACTCAGTCAGTGGCCCATTCAGGAAATCTATTATTATGGCACTGGTATTACCGGAGAGCCGCAAAAAGAAATCTTAAAAAGCATTTTTACGCATTATTTCCATTCAGTAAAAAACATACAAATTAACAACGATTTACAAAGTGCGGCTATTTCCACACTTGGTCATGATTCGGGCATTGCTTGTATTCTGGGTACTGGCTCAAATTCTGGCTATTTTGAAAATGGCAAATTAATGCACCAAGTTCCACCACTTGGATTTTGGTTGGGAGACGAAGGCAGTGGCGGTCACCTTGGAAAAAGTTTGGTTTTAGCCTATTTACACAAGGAATTGCCCGAAGATTTATTAGCTATTTTTATCAAACGGTTCGGCGAATTAAGCCGAACCGATATTTTACAAAAGGCCTACAAAGATGAATTTCCCAATCGATGGTTCGCCACATTTAGTAAATTCCTTTTCGACCATCGAAAACATCCTTTTATATATCAACTTATTCAGCATTCATTTGAGCAATTTATTCAAAAATACTTACTAAAATATCCGAACATAAAAGTTACAAAAGTACATTTCACAGGTAGTGTTGCGTTTTATTTCAGTGATCTTTTACGCAAAACATTGAATACTTACCAAATTCGTGTTGGCGTTATTAGTGAAAATCCCATGGCAGGACTCACCCTACACCACAAAGATCGATTAAAAAATAATTGAATATTTTCAAGAAAAATAGCGTTTTAAGCTAAATTTTATATAATTTTGTTGATAACGCCTTGGTAAATATTTAACGTTGAAACGATGCATCCAAAAACTAAATCCATCGGAACGAAACAAAAAGCACTTCAAATAAACTTAGATCGAAGTATCTATGGTTCATTTGCTGAGATTGGTGCTGGACAAGAAGTAGCTGCAAATTTTTTTAAAGCAGGTGGTGCTTCCGGCACCATCGCAAAAACAATTTCAGCTTACGACATGGCTTTTTCAGACGCCATTTATGGAGAAGAAGCCTCAGGAAAGTACGTTTGCGAACCTCGATTAATGAAAATGTTGAATCGCGAATACAAACTACTTCAAGTACGTTTGATGGATTCAGCAGATGAAAAACGGTTCTTTGCATTTGCAAACACGGTAGCAGCTTTAAATTTTCAAAAAACAAATGATGCCCATGGTTGGATTGGACTTCGCTTCCAGTTAAAACCCAATGGACCCTTTAACGACGTGGTTATCCACGTGAATATGCTAGATAATGACAATGTTTTACAACAACAAGCGTTGGGAATCATTGGAGTTAATTTACTCTACGCATGTTTTAATTACTATGAGGATCCAGAAAAATTGCTGGTTTCTTTGCTTGATGATTTATCCACAGATCGCATAGAGATAGACATGATTCGTTTTGTCGGTCCGGATTTTTCAGAGGTAGACAATCGCCTGATGTCACTTTATTTGGTAAAATATGGTTATACACAAGCAGCCGTTTTTGGTCCAGACGGGAATGTCATGCAACCCTATGATGCCCTATCTAAAAAACACATTGTTGCGATTCGTGGACGGTTCAGACCTGTTACGAATATCTTTTCAGATATGATCAAAAAAGGGCTTAGGCAATTTGAAAATGAGCCCGATGTGGATGATGATAAAATTTGTGTTTTAGCCGAATTGACCCTGCGAAATTTATCAGATGGCCATAAGGATATCAATGAAAAAGATTTTTTAGACCGTGTAGATATTTTATGCTCTTTAGGTCAAACCGTATTAATTTCCAATTTTCATGAATATTTTAAATTAGTTTCCTATTTAGGACAATTTACAAAATTAAAAATGGCACTCATTATGGGTATCCCAAACTTGGAATACATCTTTGAGGAAAAGCACTATAAAGAGTTACCTGGAGGTATATTAAGCGCATTTGGACAATTATTTGGTTTTAACATCAAAATGTTTCTATACCCAACGATTGATGAAGATGGTGAAATTGTAAATTTATATAATTTCAAAACAGAACATCATTTGCAAGGCTTATTTCAATATTTACTCGATAATCAGAAGTTAGCCGATATTGAATTATATGACAAAAAACTGATGGACATTCGAACCGACCAGGTTTTGAAATTAATTGAAAAAGGGGATCCAGAATGGGAGAATTTTGTGCCTAAATTGGTTGCCACCCAAATCAAGAAGAATAAGTTATTTGGATTAAAATAATTAGCGGCTACTTTTCGAAGTATTCTTACAAACAAATACAAATGCTGGAGGAAAGTTCATCATTTCAAAATTAACTTTAATGTGCTGAAATAATTTTAATAGTTTTTTCTTTTGTGAATGGAAATATGAATAATGTATAAATATTAAATCATCCGTTGAAATCTTTTTTATTTCATTGTAAATATTTTCTTCAATTTTATCCGGAATTATTTTAAAAGGAAGAGAAGAAATAATATAGTCAACTTTAATAATTCCTAATTTTTTTAAAATTTCAGTTAAATTTTCAGCCGAATCAATTTTATAAATAAAACGATGATCAGAGATTGATTTTAAATATTGTTCGAAATTAGAGTTTAACTCAATAGAAATTAATCTGCAATCACTTGAAATATTGGCTAAAAGTTCTTTAGTAATACATCCATTTCCTGAACCTAA
>JBEGQV010000168.1:0-3661 GCA_041180785.1 Bacteroidota bacterium
TTATGGGGAATGATAATTTTGGATTAGGGTTCCAAATTCAGTCTGAAAAGTCGGCCAATTTGAAAATGCGGAGTAAAGGAAGTTTTTCTTGGGGGGGCTATTATGGAACAACCTATTGGGCCGACCCAAAGGAAAACATGGTGGTGTTGATTATGACCCAACATACGCCGAATTCAAATGGGTTTTTAAGTGGTAGAATTGAGAATATTATTTACGGGAGTTTGAAATAAGGGAATTTCAATTTATTTCCCGAAATTGCGCGCTCATTCAAGATCATGCAAAAAAAGGCAGTTTTAACGATTTGTTCCATCAATTATCTAGCCCAGGCGAAAACTTTGGGGGATTCATTGTTGGAACACAATCCAGAGTATTCATTTGTCATCGGATTAGTGGACCGTTTGGACCAGTCAACTATTCCTGCTGAAGAACTACCCTCTTACCCCTTATTGGAGTTGCATACCATCGGAATTCCGGATTTTGAAAACATGTGTGAACGGTATAATATTACCGAATTAAACACAGCAGTGAAGCCGTTTTACCTGCAATACCTGTACAAACAGTTTCCAGAGATTGAAATTTTACATTATTTTGATCCGGATATTGTGGTGTATCAATCATTGGAAGAAATTGAAAAAGGACTTGTTGACCATGCCTTGTTTTTGACTCCTCATATTTTAAGTCCATACCCCGACGATTATCGTCCACAAGAGCGTGATTTATTGAATACGGGATTATATAACTTGGGCTTTTTAGGAACCAAAAGGGCTGCAACAACAGATCAGTTTTTAACTTGGTGGGCGGATCGTTTATTTGAATATTGTTACATTGATTTGGTAAATGGTATGTTTGTTGATCAAAATTGGGTCAATTTTGCGCCTATTTATTACCAAGACGTGTTTGTTTCTCGACACCCGGGACTTAACATGGCGTATTGGAATTTACATGAAAGAACGCTTAATGTAGAAGGAAACGACCTGGTAGTCAATAATGAATTCCCATTAATCTTCTTTCATTTCTCGGGCTATGACCCCGCCAATCCAACAGAAATTTCTAAATATCAAAATCGATACTCGTTCTTAGACAAAGCAGATGTGGCCTCTGTGTTTGATTATTATGCGCAGCTGTTAATTAAAAACGGTCATAACGCGTACAAGAAATACCCTTGTTACTACATTAAACCAGCAGCAATACCTCCTCGAAAAAAATATTTGCGCATCCGTAAATACCTATCCATGCCTTTTAGAAAATTGGTCGATTGGATTGATAATGTACAACTTTAGGGATTTTTAAACCAATCTGCATAGGTAACATAATTCATGGCTGTTCGCATGAAAACCTCGGCGGCTTCTTCACTCACTTCTTTTAAAAATTTGGCTGGGTTACCTGCATAAATACTTCCTTTGGGTACTCTTGTCCCTTGGGTAACCACAGCACCCGCTGCAATGATACTTCCACTTTCAATGTAGGCATTGTCCATCACGATTGCTCCCATGCCGATCAACACATGGTCTTCAATGGTACAACCATGCACAATGGCATTATGTGCAATGGAGACATAATTTCCAATTTTTGTTTCTGTTTTTTGATACGTACAATGAACAACGGCACCGTCTTGAATATTGGAATAATTGCCAATGGTAATTTTATTGACGTCTCCTCGAACTACGGCATTAAACCATATCGTACAGTTTTCTCCAAACCTTACATCACCTACAATAGTCGCATTGGGCGCCACCCAACAGGAGTCGTTTAATTGTGGAGAAATGCCTTTTACGGGTAAAATAACTGCCATCTTATTGTGGCCAACGGCCTTGAAGTTTCATTACTTTTTCAATTACATCGCGAACGGCACCCTCTCCTCCTTTAAAAGGTGAAACGTATTTTACCACCGATTGAATTTCTGGAATGGCATCGGCAGGACAAGTACTTAGCAGCTCTGGTCGCGATAAGATTTTTAAATCAGGGACATCATCCCCCATATACAATATTTCAGATTCCTTTAGGCCCACTTGATGCAACCATTCCAAATAGGTTTCCAATTTGTCTTTTCCCCCTAAACCAAAATAAATATGTTGGAATTTTAAGTTTTCAAGTCGTTTTTTGACGCCAGCATGTCCGCCCCCAGTAATGACACACATTTCGTAATTTGCGGCTCTTGCTTTTTCGATCGCATAGCCATCTCGGATGTAAAAAGTACGAAAATGTTCTCCTGTTTCTAATACATGAACTTGGCCATTGGTCATCACGCCATCAATATCAAAAACAAAGGCTTTTATATGATTGAAGTAGGATAATACGTTATGCATAATTAGATGTTTCCCTCAAATATCTTAAAATTTTATGTATTTTTACTTCAATCGTGTGATTGCTTTTTAATGCGCCCAGTAAGATTACTATTTTTATGGATTGCGATCCTTGTATTTTCTGTCCAAATACATGCGCAACAACTGTCTAATCCGAATACTTTTTCTTTGGAGGTTAAAAATTGGATCTTGGATTCGAAATTTCGAGATGCCTTTATCATTGCCGATCGTTGGATGGAATTTCGTAAGAAGAATTCCATGACTTCTGAAGAGGCCAATCAACTAGATGCGATTTTAAAAGAAATGCCTTCTCGTGGATTTAAAACAGGGGAAATTGCCTATTTTTTTGTTCGAAGTGTGATGCAATTTGATCAACAACCGGATGTGCGCAAGGAGTTTATGCAGGTATGGCAACAATTGATGAAAAACAAAGATCCAAGAACAGCCTTGGAACTCGCAAAACAAATTGAAAATTGGCAATATGATCAAACCATTCCTGGCTTAGGGTCTGTTGGACTGCGGATTAAAGGAGATATCTCCATTCAAATGGATTCTATTCCTCAGTTTTATTTTAAAAATGCCCAGATAACCTATAAATCTGGTAGAGACAGTTGCGTATTCGACGTCGAGCAATTTCAATGGGATGTTATGGGGAAAAAGGGCCTGGCACAACAAGCCGTTTTGCCCGGAGAGCTTGTTGGAATTCCATTGGCCACCTGGACTTTACCAATCTTTGAAGTACTTCCTCGTTCGGGAGTTATACAAGCCAATCAATCCATCTGGAAGGAAGAAGGGAGTGCGGGAATTGAAGGAGAAGGGAAGTTTTTTATCAAGAAAAAATCAGGATCCTCTGCCTTTCCATTTGATTTTAAAGCCACTCAATCCCTAGAAAAACCCTTGTTGGATCCTTTCTGGAAAGTAAATGGTCGACTCTGGATTTCGAATGAAAAACGAGGATTTTTAGCAGAAACTTCCAAAAAGGCTCGACTCGAAATCATGACCAAAAACAAGGTAATTGCTCAAGTTGATGCAGAGGTAATCTGGGTCTTACCCGATCATTCCATTCAAATTCCTGAAGGGAAATTCCGAGCAAATATTGCACAAAACGACTCAATCATTCATCCAAAAGTCCGAATTCAATGGGATGCAAAAGCAGAAAAATTGCATGTGAATAAATTGCCTGGATTAGCCTCTTTAGCCCTATTTTTTGAAGATTCATTTCATCAACTGCGGATTTCTGCGGACTTGGCGATTGTAAATCCTGAAACCCAAAAAATTGACTTTTTCCGAGTGGCTGCCAAGGAGGAAACACCAGCATGGGTGGAGTCATATGATTTTTTTGAGAAAGAGCGTGTGCG
>JBEGQV010000169.1:0-3757 GCA_041180785.1 Bacteroidota bacterium
ACGATGCCATGAACAAAGGTATCAAGGCCTCCACGGGCGACTACCTGATCTTTATGAATGCGGGAGATTGTTTTGCCAGTGACCAAACCTTAGAAAAAATTCTAAAAGACCTAGATGAGCAACCTGATGTGTTGTATGGTGAAACCCAATATGTAGACATGAAAGGTACCGTTTTAGGACTTCGGTCTGAATTGACTCCACAAATTTTACCACAACAGGCGACTTGGAAAGATTTTAAATATGGGATGGTGATTTGTCACCAATCCTTTATTGTCAAACGATCAATAGCCCCCCTATTTAATCTTCAATACAAGTTAAGTTCTGATGTAGACTGGGAAATTAAGTGCTTAAAAATTGCGCAAAAAATTAAGAAAACAGACCAGCCCATAGCGAATTATTTAATGGGAGGTGCTTCTGTCACGAATTTAAAGAAATCCTGGTCGGAGCGATTTGAAGTTTTACAAACACATTTCGGATTAATTCCTACCATTTTAAATCACGTTTTTATTATCTTTAGAGGATTGATGTTTGCCATCAAGAAAAAAGGCAAATATTGGTAATGGTTCTAAAATGAGATCTTATTTCGCAATTTTCTTGATTTTGGGTGTAGTAACCAGTTCCATCGGACAAAAATTTCATTTGCGTTCAGGCATTGGGATGAGTTCCATCAATTGGTATGAAAATCAAAGCACTGCTAATTTTTCAATTCAATTAACCTACCAGAAAAAAGATGCTTCGGTTTTATACTATGGCGAATTAAAAACCTTAGGAAACCTCATTGATAGTAAAGTAGATCCGCTAAAGTATGAGTTCATACCTATCATAGGAAATAACGGACAAGTCATGCCTACAGAATTAGATGTCAACCAATTGAGTGCATATTACCGAGGAGGCAGCATGGAACTTGGCCTTAAGATGAACCAAAAGAAGGGTAAAAAAAACGCGTATATTTCTCCGGAGGTAAGTTTATACAGTATTTCTTTGGCTAGAAAAATCTCCACAGAGAAAACGCATTATGTAGAGGAAGAAAAATATGCCTTGCATGGATTGAGTGGCGGATTAGGGCTGCATATTCCAGGAAAAACCAAAGTAGTTTTCAGGTCAAAATTATTCATTCCCCTATTGACAAACTTCACCTTATACGGAAGATATGTTGGAGTTCCTTATGAAAACAGCAACCAAGAAATCAATCTTTGTTATCGAAATAATGTAGAATTTAGTTTCAAGAAATTTAATGTAAGTGTAGATTATGATGTTTTCAATTTAGGAAAATCTGAAAATCTGAAATCGAAAACCATCCCCGCTTCCTCCAATAAGCTATTTTCCGTTTACTTAAATTATTTATTCTAATCCGCCGTGAAAAAGTTTTTATTCATTGCCTTGTGTTACCTCCTGGGCTTTCAGCTTGTTGCTCAAACAGAAAGTACAACCTTAAAAGAGGTGATGGTGCAATCGTTTGAGAAAAAGCGAAACCTAAGTACCAATCCGGATGCGCTTGTAGTAATTGATTCCTTACAGTTAAAAATCAATGCAAATACATCATTTGTTCCTTTACTCAATACGACTGCAGGCGTAAAAATGGAGGAACGCTCCCCTGGCAGCTACCGACTTTCGATCCGTGGTAGTTCGCTGCGCTCTCCTTTTGGCGTAAGAAACGTGAAAATTTATTGGAACCAAATTCCGCTTACCGATGCAGGGAATAACACCTATTTTCAATTGTTTGAGCCCGATTTATTCCAACAAGCGGTGATTTCAAAAGGTCCATCTGGTGGATTGTATGGTTCAGGGACTGGAGGAACCTTACTCCTCTCCTCGCCTATATTTTTACAAAAAAGTATTTCGAATCAACATTTATACAATAGCCTCAGAGGATATAAACAAATTTGGGATGTACAATTAGGCAACAGTCAAACCCAGCACCGAATATTTGCATCCTACTGGAACCAGCATGGACAACGTGAACAATCGGATGTAGAAAAAACATTTGTGCATTACCAATTTCACCAAAATTTTAGCGGAAGTGGTTCGTTGGATTTCCTGACTTACTATGGAGATTTACGCTATCAAACACCGGGTGGATTAACTTTAAATCAATTTTTGGCGAATCCCTTTCAAGCCCGACCAGCGGCAGGTACCTTTAAAAGTGCGATTGACCAGCGAGCAACTTTTTATATCAAATCTTTCCAGGCGGCTCTGGCTATTTCCAATCAGTTGAACCAGCACTGGGCGTATCGGTGGTCGGCGGGTTTTCAACAAAATGATATCAAAAACCCTACGATTCGAAATTATGAAATTCGTAATGAACCGAATATCAATTCTCGAGGGGTCATGCAATATAAAAACAGCTCAGAAAAGGGAAATCTCAGTGTAGATCTGGGCTATGAATGGCTATCGGGTACCTTCAACAGTTCAACCCATAACAACAATTTAGGAGAAAAAGGAACGCTACAAGTAGAGCAAAATGCAAAGATTCAACAATATACCTTTTTTGCCCAGGGCGATTGGCAGTCGAAAACCAATTGGTTTTTAACCCTATCTGGAAGCTTAAATCAATTGAATACGGGGATCAATACTACAGAAAGTATTTTTTCTCCTCGACTATCTGTCGTAAAAAAATTCAATCAGCATCACAGCTTTATGGCCAAACTTGCCCACGGATTTTCGCCACCAAGCATTGCTGAAATCCGACCATCGACCAGCGTGTTGAATCCGGATTTGAAAGCTGAAAAAGGCTGGAATCATGAGTTGTCTTACCGAGGAAAATTCGCCAAAGTCAATTATGATGCAACATTTTATTGGTTTGAATTACAAGAAAGTATTTCCTTGCGCAGAACGGCTGATGGAGCAGATTATTTTGTAAATGTAGGCAATACGCGTCAGAAAGGCATTGAAATCAGCCTGAATTACCAGGCATCGGATCAATTGTCCATTCAAACGGCAAGTACCCTACAGGATTTCAAATTTATTAATTACACCGCGGGAACGACCAACTATTCGGGTAATCAATTGACGGGTACGGCACCGTTCACCCAATCAATTTTTGCGCAAGCAAAAATAACGCCTCATATTACCCTGATGCCGCAGTTCCTTTTCACCGATAAAATTTTCCTAAACGATGCCAACACGGATCAATTGGCAGCATCGAGGTATTGGAACATCAAGGCAAGTTTTGATCGAGTTTTGGGAACAAAAAGCTTTAGCCTCTGGCTAAATTTGGATAATTTATTGGATGAACGCTACATCTCCGGACCCGATTTAAATGCTGTGGGCGGTCGGTATTACAATGTATCCGCTGGGAGAAATTTCACCATTGGTACGCGATTTAAGTGGTAATGAACAAGAAAGAACGAATAGCAGCCCTGATTCAGTACTTTTCGGAAAATTTTCCGGAAGCAGAAACGGAATTGCATTACAGCAATCCCTTTGAATTATTGGTTGCCGTGGTGTTGTCTGCCCAATGTACCGACAAGCGCATCAACCAAGTGACCCCCAAATTATTTGCCCGATTTCCGGATGCAAAGTCCTTAGCCGAAAGCACAGTAGAAGAGATCTTCTCTTATATCCGCTCGGTTTCCTATCCGAACAACAAGGCAAAACATTTGTTGGGCTTGGGTCAAAAAATTATGGATGTTTATAGCGGAGAAGTACCCTCTACTTTAGAGGATTTGCAAACACTCCCCGGGGTGGGCAGAAAAACAGCCAATGTCATTGTTTCTGTGATTTATAATCAACCGGCAATGGCGGTGGATACACACGT
>JBEGQV010000170.1:0-31421 GCA_041180785.1 Bacteroidota bacterium
ACTGGATGCGAAAAAGTATATGAATTATTAAGTGACAAGGATTTAATGGAGTATTATTCCTGTGATGTCACCCCAGGGATATCACCAAGTACCCATGAATTTGAATTTTTGAATAATCAAAAATTCAGAAACCAACTCATCAGCTTTTCAAATAATTCCTTTTCAAAAGTAAACTTTTATTTACCTTCTATTCATTGCCAATCGTGTTTGTATTTATTAGAAAACATCCATAAGCTCAATCCGGCGGTCATTAAGAGTCAGTTAAATTTTGGAAAAAAAGAGGTAAGCATTTGGTTTAAGGAATCTGAATTATCCTTAGGACAATTGGCCAATTTGTTAAGTAAGATTGGCTACGAGCCTTTAATCCATCAAGCAGATGAAACCGCGGAACATCAGAAATCACAAATAATTGACAAAAAGCTTTTGTTAAAATTGGGCGTAGCAGGTTTTTGTACAGGCAATATCATGTTGTTTTCATTCCCTGAATATTTAGGCTTAGAAGATGTCGGACTTGAAAAATGGTTTGGTTTTTTAAATCTATTTTTAGGTAGCATAGCCGTATTTTATGCTGGCTCTGATTATATTTCAAATGTATGGGCACATTTAAAACTTAAGAAAATCACGATTGAGGCTCCTGTATTATTGGGTATCCTTGTTGGATATTCGAGAAGTGTCTATGAAATTTTGAGTCAACATGGGGCGGGGTATATGGATTCTGTTTCGGGTTTACTTTTCTTTTTATTAATTGGTAAATGGTTTCAACAAAAATCATTTGATTTTTTATCTTTCAATCGAAATTACACTTCGTATTTTCCATTGACAATCAATAAAATTACGGGTGGAACTGAAACACAGATTCCTTTATCCGAAATTAAAATTGGGGATCGAATAAGCATTCGAAATCAAGAAATCATTCCAGCAGATTCAGTTGTTATCAGAGGAAATAGTAAAATCGATTATAGTTTTGTTACTGGCGAGAGTGATTTAATTGAATTAAAGAAGGGGAATACGGTATTTGCAGGAGGTAGACACACGGGTGAATTGATGGAATTGGAGGTCATCAAAGATTTACAGCACAGCCATTTAACCCAATTATGGGAACAAGATTCTTTTAAGGATCCCTTACATAAAACAGAAAATTGGGAGAATTTTGCAAATACAGCTGGAAAGTATTTTACAGTAGGATTATTTGTTTTAGCCATTTCGGTTGGTATTTACTGGGGACTTAATCAACCAGCAATTTGGCAAAATGCGGTAGTTAGCGTTTTAATCATTGCTTGTCCATGTGCCTTGGCTATTTCCTATCCATTTGCCTTGGGACATGGTATGCGATGGATGTCGAAATTTAATTTGTACTTAAAAAATGTACAAACCTTGGAACGTTTAGCAGAAGTAGATACAATTGTTTTTGATAAAACAGGTACTTTAACCTTGCACAAAGACCAAACACCTACTATCCATTTTGAAAGAGGTTTATTGGCCTCGGAATGGAATAAAATTTACACCTTAAGTTTACAATCGGCACATCCTTTGGCTAGACAAGTCAGAAAATATGCAGAAAGCTTAGGATATCATCACATGTTACCCATTGAGCAGTTTCAAGAAATACCTGGAAAGGGAATTCAAGGAAAGGTGGATGATGTAAACATCCAAATAGGATCTTTAAAATTTATTGGGGCACCATCCGATGAGCCTACAAATTATTACCATTCAGAATCACGGCTTTACCTAAAAATAAATGAGGAATATATTGGTTATTTAGATTTTCCTTGGCAAAACAGGGAAGGTATTGAGCCTATGTTGCATTCGTTATATCAAAATTATGATTTGTACTTATTATCAGGAGATAAAAAGCAGCATGGTAACACATTAACTGATTGGTTTCATGATGCATCGCATATGCAATTTGAAATGAGTCCGATGGATAAAATGAAATACATCCAATCCTTACAAAATGCTGGTAAAAAAGTAGCCATGATTGGTGATGGATTAAATGATGCTGGTGCCTTACGAGAAGCGACCGTGGGAATAGCAGTTTCTGAGCATCATTTACAATTTACACCAGCAAGTGATGGCATTTTACAAGCAAATCATTTGAGACATTTTGGTCATTATTTATACTTTGCCAAATATGGAATGAAAGTGATTAAATACAGCTTTTTGTTGTCAATTGTGTATAATTTAATTGGTTTGAGTTTTGCCGTACAAGGAAATTTATCTCCTTTAGTTGCGGCTATCTTAATGCCTGTAAATTCATTCAGTATGCTTCTGATTGCTACCATAAGTATTAATTGGAAAGGGAGAAAGATGGAAAAACTATTTAATGTCAGTGTTAAGTAATCTAAATCATGATTAGAGTCAGTTTTTAAAATCAAGAAAACTAAGACATTTGTTCTATGGAAATCATTTATATCCTTATTAGCATTAGTTTTCTATTAGCATTGGGCTTTTTAACGGCATTTATATGGTCTGTTAAAACGGGACAACAAAGTGACTTGGTTACACCCGCCATGAGAATATTAATGGATGATACCACATCAACTTCAGAAAAAAAATAAATCTTATCATATGAAAGAACAAACTGTACAATTAGAAAAGTTTAGTTATGACAACAAAATTGTCAGAAACTTTGCTGTTGCTACCATTATTTGGGGAATTGTTGGAATGTTAGTGGGTGTCATCATTGCTACGCAATTATTTGAACCAGCTGCCAACGTAACACAATATGGATCATTTGGTAGACTTAGACCTTTGCATACTAATGCGGTTATTTTTGCTTTTGTTGGAAATGGCATTTTTGCTGGGGTATATTATTCCATGCAACGACTTTTAAAAGCGCGCATGTTTAGTGGTTTTTTGTCGAAATTCCATTTTTGGGGATGGCAAACGATTATTGTACTCGCAGCCGTTACGCTTCCTTTAGGATTAACTACCTCCAAAGAATATGCAGAATTAGAGTGGCCAATTGATATCCTAATCACCCTAGTCTGGGTTGCATTCGGGGTAAATATGTTTGGAACCATTGTAAAAAGAAGGGAACGCCATTTATATGTTGCCATCTGGTTTTACATTGCAACATTCATCACAGTAGCAGTATTGCACTTAGTTAATTCATTTGAGTTACCCATCTCGCTTTTCAAAAGTTACATGGTGTATGCTGGGGTACAAGATGCTTTGGTTCAGTGGTGGTATGGACATAACGCAGTTGCTTTCTTTTTAACGACACCCTATTTAGGAATGATGTATTATTTCCTTCCTAAAATGGCTAATCGTCCTGTATATTCTTACAGATTATCCATTTTACACTTTTGGGCATTGATTTTTATCTATATCTGGGCAGGTCCGCACCATTTATTATATTCTACCTTGCCTGATTGGGCACAGTCATTAGGTGTTGTCTTTTCTGTTATGTTAATTGCACCATCTTGGGGTGGAATGATCAACGGTTTATTAACCTTACGTGGCGCATGGGATCAGGTTAGAGAAAATACCATATTGAAATTTATGGTAGTTGCATTAACTGGCTATGGTTTAGCAACTTTTGAAGGACCGATGTTGTCGTTAAAGAATATCAACGCAATTGCACACTTCACCGATTGGGTTGTAGCGCACGTTCACGTGGGTGCCTTGGCTTGGAATGGATTTATGACCTTTGCCATCTTATATTGGTTAATACCACGCATGTTTAATACCACTTTGTTTTCTGAAAAATTAGTAAAAACACACTTTTGGATTGGAACAATTGGTATTGCACTTTACGGTATTCCCATGTATATCTCAGGATTTACACAAGGTATGATGTGGAAACAGTTTACTCCAGAAGGAACCTTGCAATACGGTAATTTCTTGGATACCACCTTACAAATTATCCCAATGCATCAAATGAGAGCAGTTGGAGGAACTTTGTATTTAGTTGGCGCCATCATCATGGCTTATAATTTATTCAAAACCATGGCACAAGGAAGTTTGACTGCAGACGAAGAAGTAGAAGCTGCGCCTTTAAAAGCCTTGGATGATGTAGAATACAAAAGTTTACACTGGCATAGCTGGTTGGAAAGAAGACCTTTCCAATTGCTGGTTGCGTCGTTAATTGCCATTTTAATTGGATCCTTAGTTGAATTAATTCCAACTTTTATGGTGAAATCAAATGTTCCAACTATTGCAAGTGTACAACCATATACCCCATTGGAATTAGAAGGTAGAGACATTTATATCCGTGAAGGTTGTGTTTCTTGTCACTCCCAATTAGTTCGTCCGTTTAGAAGTGAAACGGAAAGATATGGAGAATTTAGTAAGTCTGGAGAATATGTGTACGATCATCCATTCTTGTGGGGATCTAAACGAACAGGACCAGATCTACAGCGTGAAGGGGGTAAATATCCACATTCATGGCATTACAACCACATGATGGATCCGACATCGATGTCTCCTGGTTCTATTATGCCTTCTTATCCTTGGTTATTTGAACAAACCTTAAATACAGCAAAAACTCAGGATAAAATTAGCGCAATGAAAACCTTGGGGGTTCCTTATGATGCCTATCAAATTAAAAATGCTGTCAATCATTTAACTTCCCAATCAAAGGAAATCCAAGCGAAATTAGCTGAGGAAAAAATTACTGTTAGTCATGATAAAGAGATTATAGCGGTAATTGCTTATTTACAACGATTAGGTACAGACATTAAAAAAGATCAATAATTATGTTTAAGCAATTTATTTCGACTATTCCTGGAGCGGATGTTTATATGATTTTTTCGCTTGTGTTGTTTATCGTATTCTTCGTTTTAGTTGGTATTTATTTACTAAAAATGGACAAAAAATACTTAAACAGTATGGAAGCCATGCCATTAGGCGAACAAAATATTGATTCAAAATCTTAAATTATACTTGTTATGAATCTTTCGTTAACAGAAATATGGTTGGTTAGCCTCATTTTATTAACCAGCATGTTAGTTTTAGTGGTTACCTTGCAATTGTCATCTGTATTAAAGAAGTTGACTAAAGATCCTCATCAAATCGAAGAAGAGGAAAATTTATCTTGGTGGGATAAATTCAAAGGGCTTAAACCCTTAGAAAAAGAAGGTGAAATTGCCATGGAGCACCAATACGATGGTATCGTAGAATTAGATAATCCAAAACCACCATGGTTTATGTATTTATTCTACATCACCATTATCTTCGGAGGAATTTATTTATTTTATTACCACATTGTACCAGACAGTAGTCTATCACAAGATGAAGAATACACTATAGAAGTAAAAGTAGCTGAAAAGGCAAAAGAAGAATACATGAAAAAATTTGCTAATTCGGTAAATGAAGACAATGTGAAGGCACTAACAGCTAAAACAGATTTAGATGAAGGTGCTAGTATTTATGCAACCAACTGTGTGGCTTGTCATGGAGACAAAGGCCAAGGAGGTGTTGGTCCAAATCTAACGGATAAATTTTGGTTACACGGAGGAAACATTAAAAGTTTATTTCATACCATTACGAATGGAGTACCTGAAAAAGGGATGATAGCCTGGAACAAAACTTTAAATCCGGTACAAGTACAAAAAGTATCATCTTTTATATTAAGTTTACAGGGAACTAATCCTCCAGGAGCAAAAGAGCCTCAAGGAACGGAAGAGTAAACTATAACTCAAAACCATAACTCTATGAAACCAAATGTAGGAAAACGTGATCGTTTATTTAGAATTGCAGTAGCTATTGCACTTGCTATTCTATCGTATTCAGGAATTATACCTGAGAATTTAGCTATGCCTGTTTACATTGTTGCTATTATTGTAGCAATCACTGGAATTACAAGAGTATGTCTTTTGTACAAACCATTTGGAATAAGTACTTGCCGTGAAAAGTAAATTCAATGAATAAATAAGGTCCGGCAACGGACCTTTCTTTTTTATGTCCATCAATCAATTTAATTTAGATAACGAAGATTTCCGTAACCATTTGTACAATCAATCAAAGGACGGAAAGCGACTTTGGATTTATCCTGGTCGGATCATCGGAAAATTATATAAAATTAGAACAGTCGTTTCTTGGATTTTATTAGCAGCTTTGTTCGGATTACCTTGGTTACAACATGAAGGGCATTCTATGTTTATGTTCAATTTTATTGAACGCCAATTTATTTTCTTTGGCGTACCTTTTTTTCCTCAAGACTTTCATTTAGTTGCCTTGGGCTTGGTATCATTTCTAATTTTCATCAGTTTATTTACGGTTTTATTTGGAAGAGTTTGGTGCGGATGGGCATGTCCACAAACTATTTTCATGGAAATGTTGTTTCGAAAAATTGAATATTTTATTGAAGGAGATGATAAAGCACAAAGGAAATTAGCAGAAGCACCCTGGACAAGCGAAAAAATCATTAAGAAATCAAGTAAACATTTTTTATTCTTGATCATTTCATTTGCCATTGCAAATACCTTTCTAATGTATATCATGGGAAATCCTGCCTGGGTTCAAATGGTGACTGAATCACCAACAGCACACATGACGGGTTTAGGTCTTATGCTCGTATTCACGGGTGTATTTTATTTTGTATTTGCACGATTTAGAGAAATGGTCTGTATGGTAATTTGTCCATATGGAAGGTTACAGGGAGTTCTATTGGATAATAATTCCATCAATGTTCAATATGACTTTAAAAGGGGAGAGCCACGTGGAAAAATTCAAAAAAATGCAACCGATGTAAGTCATGGCGATTGCATTGATTGCCATTGGTGCGTTCGAGTTTGTCCAACAGGTATCGATATTCGGAATGGCTCCAACCAGTTGGAATGCGTTGGTTGCACCTCGTGTATTGATGCATGTGATGAAGTGATGGATAAAATTCATAAGCCCAAAGGCCTTATTCGGTACGATTCCTTAAATGGTGTAACGAAAGGAGAAAAATTACGATTCACCAAACGAATTATGGCCTATAGTAGCATATTAGTACTTTTATTAGGCTTCATTACGTTTTTATTGCTTACCAGAAAACCTTGGGAAGGAACTTTGTTAAGAACGCCTGGAATGACGTTTCAATTGAATGAAAAAACCCATGAAGTAACCAATATGTACCAAGTGGAAGTTCTAAACAAATCATTCCAAAACGAACGTTTTGAAATCATTCCTGAAAAGCCCTTTGAATTGGTTTGGATAGGTAAACCCCTTCAAGAAGTTGAAAAAGGAAAATTGATTAAAGGAAATTTCTTTTTAAAAATAAAAGAAGGGCAGTGGCAACGAGGCAAAAAAGCGTACGTTACGATTGTTAATTCAAATGGTCAACGTGAAACATTAAAAACAAGCTTTATCGCACCATGAGCAACAGATCATTCAAATTTCATTGGGGACACGGGATTGTGTTAACATTCATTGGTTTTGCAGGATTTATGACCTATTTCTATGTCAATATGAGTCGACAAACGATCGACCTTGTAGGAGACCATTATTATGAAGATGGTCAAAAATTTCAACAGAAATTAGACATCATTGCGCATACGAACGAATTAAAAACAAAGGTAAGTTTGGAGCTAGATCAAACAAAAGAAATAATTGCCTGCAAGGTGCCTGGGCAAACTAAACAGTTAAAAGTTGATTTTTTCTTTCCAGCGGATGCCTCTAAAGACAAACACTTTACGTTTGAACAACCTGATAGCTTGGAACTAATTTCTACCAAAAACTTGGTGAAAGGTAAGTGGAAAGTCACGATTTCATACCTCAAAGAAAATAAACCCTATTTGCAGGAATCAACTATACATCTTGATTAATGACAAATAATTGGGGTAAGAGGGTGATTTTTCACACTTTCTGAAATTTGTGCTAAAATTCCCCAAATCCCTTGAAAGAGGAGTGCAAATACCACTAACCAAGCAATAATTTGCAATATTTTACCTCCAAGCAATTGATTGATTTGTTTGGAATGATTAAATCCTAAAACGCTTAAAAAAAGAATCGGTAAAGTACCCATTCCAAAATAGACCATATTCAAAGCGCCAAACAAAGGATTATTTTGAATAAGAGAGGTGCTTAAACCTGCCATGACTAATCCGCAGGGTAAAAAACCATTGGACATTCCAAAAAAAAGAAACCGAAATTTTCCCATTTTTTTTCCAATTTCTTGTAACCTACGTCCAAAAAATTGGTGAAAAAATGTAAAATTTTGATCTTTTAGGATTCCCAAAAGCAACAGGGCAATAAATACACCAACGATGATAAAATAGAGGTACCAAAATTTGGCAAATAGACCTAAGGTACCTAAATACGCTACTAAAAACCCCAATAATGCGTAAATGAAAATACGTCCGAATTGGTAAAAAAATATTCCAATATAATTTTTCTGTTCTTCTTTGAAAAAAAAAGATAGAATAGGTCCACACATCACCGCACAGTGCCAACTACCCGTTAAACCTAGCAAAAATCCGTACATATTATTTACTCGTCTCTCGTTTCTCGTCTCTATTTAATACTTCAAACCCATTAAAGCCTTCAAGTCCAAAATAGTCATTTCACCTCCTTTAATTTCCAATAAACCCTCTTTTTTAAATTCACTTAAGGTACGAATAACTGACTCAGTGGCAGTTCCAACGCGATTGGCCAAGTCTTCTCGAGAGAGTCGGATGGTAAACGGTTTATTGATCGTTCCACCAAAGGTTTCAGCAAGCTCCACTAAGGCTAATGCTACGCGTTTGCGTAGCGACTGATAAGCCATAGAAAACAATATTTTTTCATTTTGGAATAAATAGGACGTCAAAGCCTTTCTAAAAAATACTTCTAAATGTATATTCTCATCAATATAACGTAAAAAATCACTTGCCGTAATACTGATGATTTTACAATCTTCTAATGCTTCAGCTGTTTCTCGATAGGTTTGATTTTCTAAAACATCTACAAAGCCAAAGAAATCGCCTTCATTAACAAATGAAGTGATAAATAATTTTCCTTCTTGACTAGTATGAAAGGTTTTAATTTTTCCTGATTCCAAAAAATAAACCCGATGAGGCGTATCGCCCTCAACATAAATTGAATTCTTTTTTGAAAAGATATGTGATTTGATTTCACCTTTAAAATTAGGTAAATCTAAAAAGGCAAGGGCTTGTTGTGCTAATTGAATATCTTGGGTAGAAGTAGATGATTTTTCTGAGATTACATTTGCTTCACCATTTTTACTTTTTTTCAAACGAATCTCAATTGCTTTTAATAATTCAACTTCTTGGAAAGGTTTTGTTAAAAAATCATCTGCTCCCAGTTCCATGCCTTTTCGTAAATCAGAACGATCTGTTTTGGCTGTTAAAAAGATGAAGGGGATTCGTGATAATTCTGGACTTTGACCCAATACTTGCAGCACGCCAAAACCATCAAGATGCGGCATCATGATATCGCAAATGATTAAATCAGGCTTTTCGGCTTTTACTAAACGTACTCCTTCTAATCCATCTGCTGCTTTCAGCACTTCAAAACCAGAAAGCTCTAACAATTCAGCTGTATTCTCGCGAATATCTTCGCTATCTTCTATAATGACAATTCTTGTTTTCATACGTATAAATTTCTCAAACGGATAATTAATTCGGTTCCTTGGTCGATTTCACTAATAATCTCTAAACTTCCTTTCAACAATTTCACATATCGGTCAATCAAATGCAAGCCAAGTCCCGTACCTGGAATAACCGTAGCATTTGATCCCCTAAAGAAACGTTCAAACAAATGCTTTTGATCTTCAACACTAATTCCAATTCCTTGATCTTTTATACGAATAATTAATTGTTGATTATCCGCATAAATATCCAACAAAACATCTTTTTGTGAAAATTTTAAGGCATTAGAAAGTCCATTGATTAATATTTTACGGAGAATTGAGAAATCGCTTGTCCATAAAACGTCCTGATTAATGGTAAATTGGATTTGCTGATTTAAGCTTTGATTAGGACGTAAATCCACTAATAAATCCTGAATAAACTCATGAAGTGCCAAAGAGGACGTATGAATTTCCACTTTTCCAGATTCCAATTTCCCAACCGAAAGAAATTCTTCTAAAATTTCGGTTAAATGATAAACCGATGATTTAATTCGATTAATATGTTGACTTCGCTTAGGCTGTTCTTCTGTTTTTTCATACTTCTCTAACAGCGCTGCTGAAGTTAAAATGGAGGTAAGAGGTGTGCGAAATTCATGTGAAGCCATGGACACAAATCGCGTTTTCAAATCACCTAATTCTTTTTCTTTTTGTAATGCATTTTCCAATTCAACCGCATTTGCTTCCAGCTGCACCAAGGTATTTTGTAAAGCTTGAGTTCTTGCTTTCACTTCTTCTTCAAGCGACTCGTTTAATTGATTGATTTCTTTATTTTTTAAAATCAATTCCATTTCCACTTTTCTTTTTAAGGTCACGTCACTGATAAAGGCAATAAAATACATATTACCCGCTTCGACAAAATGACTTAAACTGATTTCAACTGGGAATAAAGAACCATCTTTCCGTTTAGCTTTTAAATCTAAACCAACACCCATTGGCCGTGCAACAGGATCTTTTAGAAATTTTTCTTGATGACCTGCATGACGCTCTTTTAAATGATTGGGGATTAACACAGATACATTCTGACCAACTAATTCATTGGAATCGTACCCAAACAATTTATCGATAAAATCATTTGAAGTCAGAATGACACTTTTTGCATCAGTTAACAAAATACCGATTGCAGCTTCCTTAAAAATGGCCTCAAAATGGTAATTTGTTAACTTCATCATAGCTCTAAATTTACATAATTAACCTTATTTAATCAAGGTTTTTACAATTTGACTACAACAAAAATAGCAGACCGAATGGTCTGCTATTCTCAACTTACAAAACATAAACAATTATTTTACTTCAAACAATACTTGTTGCAATTTAGAAGTACCTCCAAGAGGTACACGTTGTATGCCTTTTTCGGCAGAAGATATTCTAAACTTTTCTTTTGAAGCTTCCTTCATATTACTTAATTCGATTACCAAATCAAACGGCGCTGCAATGGGTGCTTTTGAACTAATCATCAGATTGGGTTGTGGGCCTTCTGCTTTTGGATTAAATTCAAGGACTTGTTGGATTAATTTTCCGGTTGTGTCCTGAATTGCAACAGCAATTTTAGAAAATGGGTCATCTTGTTTTTTCTGAACCATTACAAAAATATCATTTCCGGTACCTTTTTCATTTGTTTTCTTTTCTTCAAATTGTACACCAAAATTTTTAGGTTTACCACCTTTGGCGAAGATTCTTCCAAATTCTGCCACCGGTTCTAAAACTTCGGTTAAAGCTCCAACTAACAAGACTAATGCTATAATTCCTGCAATAATAAATTCTTTTTGAATACTACCTGTTTTTTTACTTTTTGAATAACCAGTGATCGAATCCCAGTTGTTAATTATATGGAAAATTGCAAAGCCAACAAATGTTAAACCAAAAATGGTATGTGCCATCTCAATCGGGTGTGCTTTCTGTTTTACCCACAATAAAATTCCTGAAATACTTAATACCAAAAAGGCGAAAACAATGGTAAGGGAAATAAAATTTTTCTTTTTCATAAAGGATTTAATTAATTCCTAAAAGTAGACATATTGATATTATTCAATTAAAAAATTAGACCAAATGGAAAAAATATACCACAAAAGCGATAAATCATTATAAATTTTATGAAATTGCCTTTCTATATTAGAAGTTTAAAACCTATTTATGAAAATTCGATTACGGATCATTTTACTTTTTTTTATTACGTTTCCCAGTATTGCTCAAAATCAACTTAAAGGAAAAATTCAAGGTACCATCTTAGAAGAAGGTAACCAAAATCCCATTCCATTTTCCAGTATTCGAATTTTCTCCGGAAATCCTTCCAAACTAGTTACAGGAGGCATCAGTAATGAAAAAGGAATATTTTCCATTGATGTTGTAGCGGGAGTCTATGAAATCCTGATTGAAAGTATTGGCTACGAATCGATGCAATTAAAAAACATATCCATTAGTAAGGAAAAAAGTTCACAAAATCTTGGCATTTTAAAAGTTAAGACCTCCAATAAAACATTGCAGGAAGTGACTGTAAAAAGTCAGAAATCCTCGATGGAATTGGCCTTAGATAAAAGAACTTTTAACGTAGGAACGGATTTAGCCAATAAAGGGGCTAGTGCGGCAGAGATTTTAGGTAATTTACCTTCCATCCAAGTAGATGGTGAAGGTAGCGTCAAATTGAGAGGAAGCGAGAATGTACGTATTTTGATTGATGGGAAACCTTCCACTTTATTAGGAACAAATGGTAGTTCAGGTTTGTCTTCTTTACAAGGAAACATGATCGAAAAGGTGGAAATTATTACAAATCCTTCTGCACGTTATGAAGCAGAAGGCATGGCTGGAATTATCAATATTGTTTTAAAGAAAAATCAAAATCAAGGTTTTAATGCGGCTTATGAAATCAATTTAGGATATCCTGAAAACTTTGGAGGAACCGCAATTTTAAATTACCGTAAAAACAAGTTGAACTTCTTTGTCAACTACGGACTTTTTTATCGCAGAACTCCTGGACGATCTGATACGTATCAGGAAGTTAAAACCTTAGATGGTAGCACTAATTTTTTGCAACAAAACAATTCAAATAATGTTACAGGGTTGGTAAACAATATTCGCGGAGGAGCAGATTATTATTTTAATGAAAAAACCATCTTAACAGGTTCGTATATTTTTAGAAGAACAGATGTAAGAAGAATTTCTGATTTTCATTATGTGGATTCTAAAGGTTCATTGGGGAATATTTATAGTATTACCGACCGACAACAAGATGAGAAAGAAGCGGAACCAAATGCGGAATATGCCCTAACGTTTAAAAAATCGTATGCTAAAAAAGGGAAGGAGTTTACGGCTGATTTACGCTATTTAGATTATTGGGAAAAATCAGATCAATTGTTTACTCAAGTCAGTAAATTTGCAGATGGAAGCCCTTATACGGCCAATTCAAAGATTCAAACCTCCATCAATGATGAATTTGAACACCAATGGATTTTGCAGGCAGATTATGTAAATCCAATTTCAAAAGACACCAAAATTGAAACCGGTTTACGAACGAGTTTTAGAGATATGATCAATGATTATTGGGTCAAAGAAAAAGATGCCAACGGCAACTTTAATTATGTGCCCGGATTAAAAAACCTATTTGATTACAAGGAAAATATTACGGCCGCATATGCGATTATTGGAAACAAAGCCAAGAAATTTTCCTATCAATTTGGCTTGCGAGGTGAATTGACAGACATTCAAACAGAGTTACAATTAACGGGTGAAAAAAATCCAAGAAACTATTCAAACTTGTTTCCTAGTGCTCATTTCACCTATTCGGTAAGTCCAGACAATTCCTATCAATTATCCTATTCAAGAAGGGTAAGAAGACCTACATATAATGATTTAAGTCCATTTGTAACTTTTTCAGACAATCGAAATTTCTTTTCAGGGAATCCGAACTTAAATCCACAATTTACAGAATCATTTGATGTAGGAAAAGTACGCTACTATGAGTCAGGAAGTATTAGTTCTTCAGTTTATTATCGGTATACCACGGGTAAAATTGAACGGATTCGAACTGTTGATGCCAATGGCTATTCAAAAACCTTACCTCAAAATATTGCAAATGAAGAATCGATGGGGGCTGAATTCACAGGAAGCAAAACTTTTTCAAAAGTTTGGAAAGCTGATGTAAGTTTTACTATTTTCTCGGCACATATTAATGCGAGCAATATCAATCAAAACTTTGTAACCAATACAAATTCTTGGTTTGTACGACATACTTCTCGTTTTAAAATCGCTTCAAAAATAGATTTTCAAGTCCGTGCCAATTATGAAGCACCCCAAAAAACAGCTCAAGGAACAAGAGGATATATGACTTGGATGGATTTATCAATGAGCCAGGATATCATGAAAGGAAATGGAACTTTAACCATCAACTTACTTGATGTATTTAATTCAAGAATCATGAGAAGTGAAACCTTTGGAGACGGGTTTTATACAAGATCAAACATGCAAGGACGTTTACGTTCGATTAATTTAACCTTTAATTACCGATTTAAAACCACCAAACAAGCTGCTAAACAACGCAGAAGTATGATGGACGAAGAACAATAATACCTATGAAAAAAGTCATTTACATTTTATTGGCAGCCCCAATATTCACTTTTTCTTGTATGAATCGACAAGATAAGGAAACATACCGGATCATCATGGAAGATCCTGAAAATATTGCACAAAAAGCTCAAGCTGCAAAAGATAAATTACCGATTAAAATTGCTAAAGGATTAAAAATCACCAGATGGGCTTCCGATTCTCTGGCACCAGACCCTGTTACCATCGATATGGATGACCAAGGTGCTGTGTATGTTGCCCGAACCAATCGACAAAAAAATTCTGAATTTGATATTCGTGGGCATCGTGATTGGATGACCGAATCGATTGGATTACAATCTGTAGAAGACAGAAGGGCTTTTTTACATAAAATATTTGCCCCTGAAAATTCAGATAAAAATTCTTGGTTAAAAGATTTAAATGGGGACGGTTCGCATGATTGGAAAGATTTAGCTGTAGAAAAAGAAGAAATCTGGAAAATTGAAGATAAAGATAAAGATGGATATGCAGATCGTTCTACTCGAATCTTTAATGGATTTAACGACGAAGTAACCGATGTAACGGGAGGTATTTTAATTCGAAAAAATGACGCATTTGCAGCTGTTGGTCCGGACCTATGGCGTTTAGAAAACAAAAGCAAAAAAGGCATTTTAACAAATCCAACATCCATTTCACATGGATATGCGGTGCATGTTGGATTTAGCGGCCATGGAATGTCGGGGGTAACCGAGGGTCCAGACGGAAAAATTTATTGGCAAATTGGTGATATTGGAGCCAATATTACCAGTGTTGATGGGAAAAACTTTAAGCATCCAAATTCTGGAGTTATTGTTCGTTCCAATCCAGATGGCAGCAATTTTGAAGTTTTTGCCTCTGGTTTACGAAATACGCATGAATTTGTATTTGATCAATATGGTAACATTATCAGTTCAGATAATGATGGCGACCATCCGGGGGAAAGTGAACGATTAGTGCACGTGGTAGAAGGTTCGGATGCAGGTTGGCGATCCAACTGGCAATATGGAAAATATACAGATCCAAGTAATAATTTATATAAAGTTTGGATGGATGAAAAATTGTACAAACCGCGTTGGGATGGACAAGCTGCTTATATTATTCCACCAATCAGAAATTACCACAACGGTCCAACAGGAATGCTATTCAATCCGGGAACTGCCCTAGGCAAAAAATGGACAAACAAGTTTTTCTTAGTTGAATTTGTTGGTGCTCCAACCGTTTCCCATATTTGGTCGTTCGATTTAAAACCGAAAGGCGCAAGCTTTGATTTTAACTCAGAAGTAGATGTAACAAGTGGCATTTTACCTACAGGCATTCGTTTTGGAGCAGATGGAGCCTTATATGCAGCCGATTGGGTGTTTGGTTGGGATACCAAAAACTTTGGTCGAATTTGGAAAATTGATGTGACGGATGAGGAAAAAGATTTAGTGGAAGAGCGTAAGCGAACAGAACAATTGATGCAGCAAAATTATGCAGCCCAAACGATCGATCAATTGTATGATTTATTGTTTTATGCTGATTATAGAATTCGTCAAAAGGCACAATTTGAATTAGTGAAGCGTAAAGAAGAAGGTACAAAAACATTTTTAAAGGCCATTCAACAAAAAGACAATCAATTGGCTAGAATTCATGGAATTTGGGGAATTGGCCAACAAGCAGAAAAACATGCTGAAATTGGAAAAGAACTTTATGGTTTATTAACAGATTCAGATGATGAAATTAAGGCTCAAGCTTCTAAGGTATTAGGAGATTTATACAATAAAGGTGCAGAAGATCAATTCATCGCAAATTTATCTAATTCAGCGCCTCGAGTGATCTTTTTCTCAGCACAAGCATTAGGAAGAATTCAATCCACTAAAGCCGTTCAGGCTTTAATCCAAGTTGTTCAAAAAAATAACGATGAAGATGTTTACATTCGACATGCGGCTGTATTGGCATTAAGCAGAATTGGTGCAGAAGAGCAAATGGTACAACTAAAAAATTCGACAAACAAAAGTTTACGCATTGCAGCAGTTTTGGTATTAAGAAGAATGAAAAGTCCAAAAGTGGCTGAATTTTTGAAAGATTCTGACGAATATATCGTTGCAGAAGCCGCTAGAGCAATTAACGATGATGAATCGATTCCTGAGGCTTTACCAGCCTTGGCAGCTGTTTTACAAGAAAACCGCTTTAGTTCAGAAGTTATTCTTCGAAGAGCAATTAACGCTTGCTTAAGAGTAGGTGGAAAAGGTGAAATACAAACACTCGTTCAATTTGCAGAGAGAAACGACATCACGGATGTCGTTCGAGCAGAAGCCATTGCTACTTTAGGATCATGGGCCAATCCATCGGTGATGGATCGTGTGGATGGTAGACACCGTGGAAAATTAGATAGAAATCCGGCTGATGTGGCAGGAATCATTGAACCCAAAATTGGAAAATTCTTGAGTAGTTCGAATCCAGAGGTTTTAATTTCTACCGCAAAACTTTTAGGAGAATTGAACATTAAAGGATATCGATCAGAAGAAACTCAATTGTTTTTAAACCACAAAAATCCAAAAGTTAGATTAGCATTTTTAAACTCATTAGTAGCCTTGAATGATCCAAACATGTCGATTTTGGTACAAAAAGGAATTGAAGATGCAGATAAAAATGTAAGAAGTACAGCATTGGGTAGTTTAAATAAAATTAACATTGATGAAAAACAATTACCTGCTATCATTGAACCCATTTTAAGCAATGGAAGTTTAGGAGAGAAGCAGAGCATGTTGCAAAGTTTAGGTAAAATTTCTGCCTCAAAAACTGAAAATACGTTAAGTGTTTTGATAGACCGAATGGTCAAAAAAGAATTACCAAAAGAAATCAAATTGGATTTAGTAGAAGCCGTTGAACAATCGAGAAACGAAAAATTAATTGCCAAATTAGATGCTTTGAAAACAAGTTCAGGAAGTCCGATGGATGAATTTATGGATGCCTTATTTGGAGGAGATATACAAGCAGGTAATAATGTGTTTTTAAGAAATCAATCCGCTGAGTGTATTCGTTGCCATAATGCAGGTGGTCAAGGTGGTGAGGTAGGACCATCCTTGAAAGGAGTAGGTCGTCGATTAACCAGAGAACAAATTTTACAAGCCCTAATTGAACCAAGTGCTCGAATAGCCCCAGGATATGGATCAGTAGCAGTAAAAATGACAAACGGGGAAGAGGTAACTGGAACCCTATTAGCTGAAAATGAACATGAAATTCAATTGAAAACAGGGGATGCAGAACCTTTGAAAATTGAATTGAATCGTATTAAAAGCAGGGAAAACTATCCATCTGGCATGCCACCAATGGGAAGTTTATTGACAAAGAGAGAAATACGTGATGTGGTTGAATATTTAAGCAGTTTGAAGTAATTATGTGTTAAATACGATAACTCATAACCCATAACTCATAACTATTCAGTATATTTGAATAATGAAACTTAGAAAATCCATATGGTTAATACTCTTGCTTTCTGTGATCGGCATGTCGCTGAACATCGAAAAAGCATATGGATTTTCTTTTGGCTCAAGAGAAACATCTACTGGTTTTATTCTTAAAAAAAGTACCAAAGATGACAGTAGAGGCTCTTTTAGCTTCTTTTTTGAGGAAGAAGATCTCAATGAAAGTGAAGATGATTCATCGGTAGATTTACCACTTTTATGGGCTAACAACTCTCTTTTTACGTTTAAATTAAATCTAAATAAAGTACTATTTTCAATTCCTGAAAAATTCTTGTACTTTCAGCAATATTCCCATCCATTATTTATTGTTTTTAGGAATTTGAGACTGTGATAATTTCTTTTTAAGAAATTTTAACAGATCCTGTAATTGCCTTTTAGAGCTTTTACATTTTAGCATTTATTCCTAAAAGAATATGAAACATACCGTTTTTAATGAAAAAGAAGTAATTCATCATTTGAAGCATTTCTTACCTGCGCAAGCACCTTTAATGGACTTTGTGCACCATAACACATTGCATGCCTTTCAAGACTTATCATTTCATGAAGCATTGCATACGGCTAATGAGAAATTAGGTTATCAAGTTTATTTATCGATTGAAGAATACCGCTCGTATTATCAAAACGGTAGAATAAGTTCCTTGGTATTAGACACCCAATTACAACATAAAAAAGGAGATCAAGCAGCTTTTTGGAAAGATAAACTTTTGCATGAATCCTATTTGGCAAAATACGAGCCAAGAGTTGGAAGTTTACGTGGACTTTGGAAAAGCAAATTAGGAATTGATTTGGATTCTTTAATTCATCCTAATTTGTTTCGATTAATTTCTAGTTTTTTAGATCAAGGAATTGCAATTTGGAATTTCCCGATTGAAAATCTCGGTTTTCTACAAGCCTTGCGTGAACTTGAAAAAAATAGTTTAAGCAGCATTTTCCGCTCTAAAAAGACCAGGGAAATTTTATTTGATGAATCAACAGGCATTGAGCAATTGCTTCAACAATTAGTTGGAAAGAATTCAGCATTGTTTGAACAGTACCTTTTTGATCAACAGTTTGCACATCAAGGGTGGTCGGGAATGGTCTCAACCGTTGAAGACCTACCTCAAAGTTTATTAGATGCGCGTAAAATTCAATTAAGTGATTTAATTCACATGGAATTGATCCTTGAAATAGACAACCTTAATTATGTTTTAGGAGAAGGTAAATGGCAGCCTGTAGAAAATTTAATTGAAGGAAACATTATTCCATTCCACGCAGCAATTGAATATTCTGAATACATGGAAGTCTTGTCTATTTGGCAAGAAGCCTTTGAGTGGACATTTTATGATCAAGTATTAGCCGGACTACAATTAAACAAGCCTTCTATCTTCAAAAGTCAAAATAAAAGCTTTCAAGCATTATTTTGTATAGATGATCGAGAATGTTCTCTAAGAAGACATTTGGAAAATTTTGATCCAAATTGTGATACCTACGGCACACCTGGATTTTTTGGTGTGGAATTTTTCTATCAACCGGTAGGAGGTAAATTTTTAACAAAACTGTGTCCTGCACCCGTTACGCCAAATTATTTAATCAAAGAAATTGGCGATGGAATAGCTCGAAAGAAAGATTTACATTTTTCTAAACATAATCATAACTTTTATACAGGTTGGATTATGTCGCAGACGCTTGGGTTCTGGTCGGCAATCAAATTATTTGCAAATATTTTCAAGCCAGGTATGAGTCCGGCAACGGCATCCTCTTTACGCCATATTGATAAATTTTCAAAACTTAAAATTGATTTTGATGAATTAGAAACTCAGCAAAATCATCTTCAAGTTGGATTTAAAATTGAAGAAATGGCAAATCGAGTAGAGGCTTTGTTAAAAAGTATTGGTTTGGTTGATCATTTTGCAGATATCATTTATGTTGTAGGTCATGGGGCAAGTTCGGTAAATAATCCACATTATGCGGCCTATGATTGCGGTGCTTGTTCAGGTAGAGCAGGCTCAGTCAATGCACGTGTGGTGAGTCAGATGGCAAATAAAAAAGAAGTACGTGCCATTTTGAAGGAGAGAGGAATCAATATTCCAGAAACAAGTCTATTTGTAGGAGGCTTACATGATACAACACGTGATGAAGTGGTATTTTATGATGAAGAAATCACGAATCCGATTTATAAAATCCAGCACGAAAATCATGTAATTACCTTTAGAAATGCACTGGATGCCAATGCAAAAGAGCGTTCAAGAAGATTTGAATCAATCAATACAACAGCGGATGCTGTTGTAATACATGAACAAATCCTCAAGCGATCGGTATCCTTGTTTGAACCACGTCCTGAACTAAACCATGCAACAAATGCGCTTTGTTTAGTGGGTCGTAGAGAATTATCCAAAGGATTATTTTTAGACAGACGATCATTTCTTAATTCATATGATTATCAGGTGGACCCTGAAGGAAATTATTTATTTAACATTCTTAAAGCTGCGGCACCAGTTTGTGGAGGAATCAATTTAGAATATTATTTCTCAAGGGTTGATCAGGAAAAATTAGGGGCAGGCACCAAATTACCCCACAATGTAATGGGTTTATTTGGAGTAGCGAATGGAATTGATGGCGATTTACGACCAGGATTACCCGCGCAAATGACTGAGGTACATGATCCAATCCGTTTATTGTTAATGGTTGAGCATTTCCCAGAAGTTGTTTTACAAGTCATTCAGCGGAATGCAGAGACGTATGAATGGTTCATCAATGATTGGGTTGTGTTGGTAGCTGTTCACCCGGAAACCAAGAAAACATATGTATTCAAAGGTGGACAATTTTCGGAATACAAGCCTTTAACACATCAATTAGATGTTATTGAGGATTTGGAAAAATTATTGGAAAGTCACCAAGAAAATTTCCCAGTTTATTTATTTAATCAAGTTTAAATCATGCAAAATATTATTCCATATTTCATTTTGATACCTCTGATTGGATTTATGATCAGTATGGTATTACCCAAAAAGAATGAAAATATTATTTCGGTTTGGGCATTCAGTACCGTAGGCATACAACTGGCATTGGCTACGATATACATTGGCATTTGGATGATTCAGGGTGCAACAACTTTACAAATCAAAGAAGTGATTTTGTATCAAAATCCTGAATACATTTTTCAAATAGATTTTCTATTTGACCGAGTTACAGCAGTTTATTTATTAGTAGGGTCAATTTTAACCTTTTTGGTAACACTGTATTCTCGCTATTATTTGCACCGTGAAAGTGGGTACAAGCGCTTTTTCAATACCACCTTATTTTTCTTTTTTGGGTATTGTTTAGTGATTCTTTCTGGTAATTTGGAAACCTTATTCATCGGCTGGGAGATTCTTGGAATTTCTTCCTTTTTGTTAATATCCTTTTACCGTGAGCGTTATTTACCTGTAAAAAATGCTGTAAAAGTATTTTCCATTTATCGTATCGCAGATGTTGGACTCATCTTGGCCATGTGGGCAAGTCATCATTTATGGCATCAAAACATCACTTTTTTCCAATTAAACAATGCCGAATTGGTTCATGAGCATTTAAGTGCACATTCAGCCATTGGTGTTTTTATTAGTTGTATGTTTTTACTATCGGCTATGGCAAAATCAGCACAGATGCCTTTTTCGTCTTGGTTACCAAGAGCTATGGAGGGACCAACGCCATCTTCAGCTATTTTTTATGGATCACTTTCAGTTCATATTGGTGTATTTTTATTGATTCGTACATTTCCATTTTGGGAATATCAAACTTCTGTAAGAATCGCCATTGCTGTGGTAGGAGTTTTATCTGCACTCATAGGCACAGGAATAGCTCGTGTACAGTCTTCGGTTAAGAGTCAAATTGCATATGCCTCTTTGGCGCAAATCGGACTTATTTTCATTGAAATTTCATTAGGATTTGAAAATTTAGCCTTATTTCACTTCGCAGGAAATGCATTTTTAAGAACGTATCAATTGTTAGTTTCTCCGTCTGTAGTAAGTTATTTAATTCGAGAACAGTTTTATGATTTTGAACCAAGAAGAAAAACAATTGAAGATTCGTATTCAAGTAAACTTCAGAACACCTTGTATGTATTGAGTTTAAAAGAATGGAATTTAGATTCAATGATGTACCAGTATCTATGGAATCCTTTAAAGAAAATTGGCCGTAAATTCAATTTCTTAAATGGTTCCCGTTTGATTTTAAGTTTCGTCATTACCTATGGAATAGCGATTTTCTTGTATTTTAACAAATCAAAACTACCATTTGAAGTTGCATCTGTACTTCCAGAAATATTTGCAGGTATTGCCTTGGTATTGGTATTGAAATCATTTACCCAACGCAGAAGTGTCCGCATGAGTTGGTGGTTAGTTATTTTCAATCATTTTTGGGTAGCCATGGCCTTAACTATCAATGGCAATTACGATCTCAAAGAAACTGAAATTTATTTGGCAGGAATTGTTATTGCTGGATTAATTGGTGCATTTACTTTACAAAGACTCTTTAAACAAGAAGGAAAAATAAGTTTAAATCGATTTCAAGGTTTGGTGGAGACCCATCCAAAACTTGCCTTTTTGTTTTTATTAAGTTGTTTAGGCATTACAGGTTTCCCTATAACACCAACATTTATAGGTGAGGATTTAATCTTTACTCACATTCGAGAAGACCAATATGTGTTGGCTTCTTTAATATCCTTGAGTTTTATTTTAGATGGATTAGCGACTATACGAATTTATGCGCGTGTATTCATGGGACCACATTATAAAACACATTCAGAATTTTCAAATAGATATTTTTAAAAACTTACATTTATAAACTTTATGAAATCAACACAAAATTTGCCAAAAGACGGCTTTGCAGGATTGAGAGAAAATCTTGCATCAGATGCAACTTCGGGTTTCATCGTATTTTTGTTGGCATTACCTTTAAGTTTAGGTATTGCAAAAGCTTCCGATTTTCCACCCATCATGGGTTTAGTGACTGCCATCATTGGTGGTATGGTCGTTTCCTTGTTTATGGGTTCTCGTTTATCTATTAAAGGTCCTGCGGCTGGATTAATAGTAATTGTTGCTGGAGCTGTAAGTGAATTTGGAGGGGGAGAATTGGGCTGGCATTTGGCACTAGGAGCGATGGTTGTTGCGGGTATTGTTCAGATATTATTTGGTGTTTTTAAACTAGGTAAATTAATGGATTTCTTCCCGCTTTCTGCCGTTCATGGCATGTTAGCAGCAATTGGTTTAATCATCATTGGAAAGCAAATTCCTGTATTTTTGGATGTTAATCCAGCTTTAACAAAAGGGAAGGAGCCCTTGGAGTTATTTGCTTCCATACCCGAATTTATTCGTGAAATGGATCCAAGAGCCACCCTTATTGGGGCAATCAGTTTTGCGATTATGATGTTATGGCCTAAAATCAAAAATCCAATTATTAAAAAAATTCCTGCACCCTTAGTGGTTTTGGCAATCGCAATTCCAGCAGAATTGTATATGGATTTTCAAACTACTGAACCTAAATATGCCTTGGTTCATATTGGTAATTTATTAGATAACATTAAATGGAATGTAGATTTTTCAGGATTTTCGCAAACAGGCGTATTCGTTAAGTATGTGATTATGTTTGCCTTAGTAGGTTCTTTAGAATCATTATTAACTGTTAAGGCAATGGACATGTTAGATCCATTTAGAAGAAAATCGGATGCCAATAAAGATTTAATTGCAACTGGCATTGGAAACTCGTTGGCTGCAGTTTTAGGTGGACTTCCAATGATTTCAGAGGTAGCGCGTTCATCAGCGAATATAGCAAATGGTGCAAAAACTCGTTGGGCCAACTTTTTCCATGGATTTTTTATTTTGGCATTTGTGTTATTGGCTTCTCATCTGATTGAATTGATCCCTAATGCAGCTTTAGCCGCCATGTTGATCACGGTGGGGATTAAATTGGCGCATCCGAAAGAATTTATACATAGTTTTGAAATTGGAAAAGAACAATTATTAATTTTTGTTGTGACTATTATATTCACCCTAGGCGTTGACCTTTTGGTTGGTATAGGTGCAGGTATTCTAACTGAAATAATCGTTAATATTGTCAATGGAAAACCATTAAAAGCCATTTTCAATGCACCAACTGAGGTTTCTTTTACCGATGATGAATACTTAGTAGAAATTTCAGAAGCAGCAGTTTTCACTAACTTCTTAGGTATTAAACGTAAATTAGAAGCCATCCCTCCAACTTTTCATGTTGTAATCGATTTTTCTAAAACCAAATTAGTCGATCATTCCGTAATGGAAAACATCCAACATTTTAAACATGATTATGAGCATTCTGGGGGAACGGTAGAAATTATGGGACTTCATGAACATGAGCCGGTTTCTAAGCATAAATTGGCGGCAAGGAAGAGGAAATAGGTTATGGGTTATGGGAAATTTAAAAAAATTCATAACTCATAACTCATAACTCATAATTTATTATATTTATAGGTAGATATTTACCTATGAAAAAATTAATACTTTTAATCAATTGTTTACTTGGATTTTTGGCTCCTGAGGTACTGGGGCAAACTTATATACAATCCTGGATTTCAAGTCCAGAGAAACACAAAATGCTTTATCGCCAAGAGGATCATCTTTTAAGCGATAAAGCATTTTTGTTTCCAACCATTGAAATCTTTCCCAGCCAAAAATTCCAAACAATTGATGGTTTTGGCTATACCCTAACAGGCTCCTCTGCTGAAATGATTGAGCAATTGGATAAAGTTGAACAAGATAAATTACTTCATGAGTTATTTAGTACAGAAGATGATGGCATTGGCATTTCCGTAATTCGACTAAGTATAGCAGCATCTGATATGGATGAACATATTTTTAGTTATGCAGAAGACAAAGATCCTACCTTAAAAAATTTCTCACTTGCAAAAGATCAAACCTTTTTGATTCCGCTACTAAAAAAAATCAAAGCCATCAATCCAACCATTAAATTGATAGCAGCCCCTTGGAGTCCGCCCACCTGGATGAAAACCAATACTGAAAGTAAAGGGGGTGAATTGAAACCTGAATATTATGCGGCATATGCTAATTATTTTGTCAAATACATTCAAGAAATGGCAA
Source organism: Bacteroidota bacterium (assembly GCA_041180785.1). Classification (GTDB taxonomy): domain Bacteria; phylum Bacteroidota; class Bacteroidia; order Cytophagales; family Spirosomataceae; genus Sandaracinomonas. The sequence goes on from JBEGQV010000170.1 coordinate 24,687, forward strand.
AAAATGGCTTACCGATTTACGCCTTAAGTCCACAAAATGAGCCATTACATCCTGGAAATAATCCAAGTCTTTACATGCCCTCAAAGGCACAAGCTGAATTTATAAAAAACCATTTAGGACCAGCATTTGAAAAAAATCATCTAGCAACAAAAATTTTAATTTATGACCACAATTGTGATAAACCTGACTATCCAATTGAAATATTAAACGACCCAAAAGCCAAAAAATACGTTTTTGGAAGTGCTTTTCATTTATATAATGGGAATATATCCGCTTTAACTACAGTCAAAAAAGCACATCCAGACAAGGAATTATTTTTCACCGAGCAATGGACAGGCGTAAAAGGTGATTTTGCAGGTGATTTTAATTGGCACATTAAAAATGTGATCATTGGCTCCTTAAAAAACTACTCTCGCACCGCATTAGAATGGAATATTAGTAATGATCCGAATTTAAAAATGCATTCTCCTGGTGGTTGTACAGAATGCTTAGGGGGACTTACTATCGGAAAATCGGTTTTAGCCCGTAACCAAGGATACTACATCATTGCACAAGCTAGTAAATTTATTCCAACCAATTCCATTCGAATTAATTCTAGTGAACTACCGGGAATCCAACAAGTAGCTGTTCAACGTCCAGATGGTAGCTTTGCAATAATTATTCAAAATGAAAATGGAAAAGACCAAGATTTAACGATAAAAATAAACAACCGATTTGCGCATGTTTTTTTACCCAAAAACAGTACGACAAGTCACATCATTCTCTAAACCTATGAATACATTTAACATTAACAGGAGAAATTTCCTGAAGGGTGCATCGGCTGTGATGGCAATGCAACATTTTGGTGCCTACGGATTAGATTTAGTCAATCCCAGTAAACCCATCAGAGTTGGACTCATTGGAACAGGTTGGTATGGAAAAAGTGACCTTTTCCGCCTTATGCAAGTCGCCCCAGTTGAAGTTGTTGCCTTGTGCGATGTAGATCGGAATATGCTAAACCAAGCTGGTAAACTAGTTGCTGAACGTGCAAAAACAACAAAAATTCCACGTTTATATGGTGATTATACTAAAATGCTTGCTGAAAATCAATTCGATATTGTTTTAGTTGGAACACCTGATCATTGGCATCCATTAACCATGATTGAAGCTGTCAAAAAAGGTGCGAACGTTTATGTTCAAAAACCTATTTCTGTTGATGTTTTAGAAGGTGAGGCCATGGTGGCAGCTGCCAGAAAATATGGCAGAACTGTACAAGTGGGAACCCAAAGAAAAAGTACTCCGCACATTATTCAAGCCAAAAAAGACATCGTTGATAAAGGATTATTGGGCAAAATTGCACATGTAGAAATGTGTTGTTACCTACACATGAGAAACAATGGGAATCCACCGATTCAACAGGTTCCTGAGTTTTTAGATTATGAAATGTGGTGTGGACCCGCTCCAAAACGTGGTTATGACGGATTACCACATATTCGTTGGTGGAGAACCTTTATGGAATACGGAAATGGCATTACAGGAGACATGTGCGTGCACATGTTCGATACCGTTCGTTGGATGCTCGATTTAGGCTGGCCGAAAAAAATCACTTCAGAAGGTGGAATTTATGTTCAAAAAGATGGCGTTTCTAATATTTCTGATACACAAACTGCAGTTTTTGAATACGAAAATTTAAATTGTGTCTGGAATCATAGAACTTGGGGTACTCCTCCAGATCCGGATTATCCATGGGCCTTATTCATTTATGGTGAAAAGGGTACATTGAAGCTTTCGACAATGCGAGCCGATTTTATTCCTGTAGATCCAAAAGGACAAAAAATTCATTTAGATTGTGTATTTGAAAGAGAAAAATACCCAGAAGATAATACAGAAGACCGAATTGAATTAAATGCAGCTCCAGCCACTCGTTTACACATGTTGGATTTCTTGGCAGCAATTGATCAAAACAAAAAACCTGTTGCAGACATAGAACAAGGACATATTTCAACTGCCAGCTGTATCATTGCTAATTTATCCATGAAATTAGGTCGTTCATTGGTGTATGACCCTGTCAATAAGGTCATCAAAAATGATCCTGAAGCAACTGCTTTATTGGCTAGAGAGTATCGCAAACCATGGAGCAGAGAAAGCTTGAAAGGGTAAAGTGTATAAGTTATGGGTTATGGGTTATGGGTTATGAGTTATGAGTTATGGGTTATATTACAAGAATTATGAAAAAAATAATTGTTTTAATTTCAATTTTACTACCATTTGGCCTATTTGCTGAAGTCATGCTACCAGCCATTATTGGCGATCACATGGTATTACAACAAAATACAAAGGTGAAAATTTGGGGTTGGTCAACCAACCCCAATGAAGTTGTCAAAATCAAATCTGATTGGGATACTACCACCTACAAAACCGAAGCACGTTATGGGAAATGGTTGATTGAAATCCAAACGCCAAAATCTGGAGGAAAACATGAACTATCCATTCTTTCTGATGGAAAACCGCTAAAAATAAACGACATAGTATTCGGAGAAAACTGGTTGTTGTCCGGACAAAGTAACATGGAGTGGAGTGGTATCAAAAACCTACAAGAAGCCTTAGATGAAGCCCCAAATGCAAATTTTGATGGTATTCGCTTCTTTTACATTCCCAAAACTGTATCAGATTCACCCCAAGAAGACGTAAAAGCGCATTGGGTAATTTGCAACCCCAACGACATGAAATCTTTTTCTGCCATCGGTTATTTCTTTGGTAAAAAATTACACCAAACCATGAATGTACCAATCGGTCTAATCAGCTCCAATTGGGGAGGGACACCTGCAGAGGTTTGGACACCCAAAGAAGAAGTTATCTCGAATCCTGATTTATTGGCAAGTGCCAAAAAATTGAAAACGTATAATTGGTGGTCGAGCATACCTGGTGATAATTACAATGCAATGATTCATCCCATCAAAAACTTTAATTTAGCGGGAGTTTTATGGTACCAAGGAGAAAGTAATGTAGATAATTATGCAACTTATGCTCAATTGATGAATCGATTGATTTTATCCTGGAGAACTGCCTTTAACAAGGATTTACCCTTCTATTTTGCCCAAATTGCACCTTATTCAGGTTATGCAAAAGATTTAGGCGCACGTTTAAGAGAGCAACAGACCATTTCTTTACAAACTCCCAACACGGCAATGGTTATATTAACAGATTTGGTAGATGATGTAAAAAATATTCACCCAAATTTAAAAATAGAAGTGGCAAATCGTTTTGCCAATTTAGCCCTGTCTAAAGTCTATCACCAAGATGCTGGAGCGATTCTATACCCCAAATACGACCGTCACGAGGTGATTAAAAATAAAATTAAAGTCTATTTCAAAGAAGTTGGAGATAAACTAGTGCTAAAAACAGGTGAATCTGTTAGTCACCTTTATATTGCTGGAGAGGATCATAAATTCTATCCAGCTGAATCAAAATTAGAGAAAAATGCAATGGTTGTTTGGTCGAAAGAAGTTCCAAATCCCGTAGCCGTTCGGTATGCATTTGAAAACGATTCGATGCCAAATGTTTTCTCAAAAGAGGGTTTACCGTTAAATTTATTTAGAACCGATAACTGGGAAGAATAACATTTATGAAAAAAATAATTCTAGCATTTACAGTACTTTGGGCCAATTCTACCTACGCTCAACAAGCCAATTCTTCTCAATTATTTGAAGATTTAAAGGCCATCAACACACTTGGAACAGTCTTGCATGTGGCGGCACATCCCGACGATGAAAGCACCAACATGTTAACCTGGTTTGCTCGGGACCAACATTGGGAAACCAATTATTTCTCCTGCACCCGAGGAGATGGAGGCCAAAATTTAATAGGAGATGAACAAGGTATTGCCCTTGGACTCATTCGTACGCAAGAATTACTAGCCGCAAGGCGGCTAGATGGTGCTAACCAATTTTTTTCACAAGCCATCGACTTTGGATTCTCCAAATCGACCGATGAGGCCTTACGCATTTGGAACAAAGAACTCATCCTTTCAAATTTGGTCTATGTCATTCGTAAAACAAGGCCTGATATCATTTTTACACGTTTTCCACCAGATGCACGTGCGGGACATGGACAACATTCAGCCTCAGCCGTTTTAGCCATTGAGGCATTTACTGCTGCAGCGGATCCCAATCGTTTTCCAGAACAATTGAAAAACGGAATTACTACCTGGCAAGCTAAACGATTACTTTGGAATACCTTTCGATTTGGAGGTACTGTCACTACTTCAGAAGATCAATTTAAAATACCTATAGGCTTTTACCAACCAGCTTTAGGCATGTCAACCGGTGAATTAGCAGCTTTATCAAGATCCCAACACAAAAGTCAAGGATTTGGAGTAGCACAAGAACGTGGAAATGCTGTTGAGTACTTTCAAACCTTAAAGGGCGATACACCAAAGGATAAAATATATGATGGAATAGACATTTCTTGGAATCGTGTGGAAAATGGTAAATTGATCGAAACCAAGCTACAAGAAATCATTTCTACCTTCAAATTTGATCATCCTGAAGCGTCCATTCAGCAAATGGTTGAACTTCGCAAATTGGTAAAATCCAATACAAATGAATTTTGGAAAAAGAAAAAAATAGAGCAAATAGATGAGTGGATTCAAAAAGCAGGCGTCATCTATTTTGGTTCTACTACCAACAATGGAGATATTGCCTTAGGCGACCGTTTTAAAGTTAAAACGGAATTGATCATCCGATCAAACATTCCGGTTCAAAACCTTCAATTAAAAATCGCCGATAAAGACACCATCCTGAATCAATTAAAACCTTATCAAAAATTAATTTGGAACCAATCCATAAAGGCTGGGAACTCCATTACACAGGCTTATTGGTTAGAAAAACCAAGAAGTGTAGGCTATTTTGGCAATGAACATCCTGAAAAGATTGGTCAAGCGGATGTGGATGCAGCCATGAAAGTGCAATTGAGTTTTGACTTATTGGGTGAACATTTCGAATTTTCAAAAGGAATAAAAGAACAAACAATTGATCCTGTGAAAGGAGAAATCTTACAACCCATTCATTTTACACCTAAAACTTCTATATCCATATCACCAAATGTGATTGTGATTCCAGAAGGTTCTAAAATGAGTAAAAATGTTGAAGTTTCCATTCAAACTTTGGGAGCCATTCAAATCAATGGAATTGAAATTGTTGATCGAAAAAACAATATTTTGTATGCTGATTCCAATGAGCGAAACCTTCAAAAAGGAGATAAAATCAAGGTAAATCTAAGCATTAAAGAATCTTCTTTAGGTACAGCTGAAAAGCAAACATTGGGATTAAACGTGCGATTTATCAATAAAAATACGGCATGGACAGACTCCCTTGAGCAACATACCATTGCATATGACCATATCCCAGAACAAAATTATTTCACCCCAGCTAATTTAGAAATTATCCATACCAAACTTGCTAAAACGGGCAAACTAATTGGTTATATCAAAGGAGCAGGAGATAAGGTACCTGAAGCCATCAGAGAACTTGGCTATCAACTGGTTTATTTAAACGAATCTGATTTAACATTTGAGAATTTAAAACGATTTGATGCCGTCGTAACAGGTGTAAGAGCCTATAATACGCTCGACTATTTGGGAAACAATGTGTATCGTGAATTAATGAAATACATTGAAAATGGAGGAAATTACGTGGTACAGTACAATACTGCCAGCAATTTAGGACCCTTAAAGGCGGATATGTCGCCTTATCCCTTAACCGTTACTCGAAATCGAATTACCTTAGAAGATGCCAAGCCAACCTTCGCCATAGCAAATCATGAAGTATTTAATTTCCCAAATAAAATTACTGAGAGAGATTTTGATCTTTGGGTGCAAGAAAGAAGTATTTACAATGCGGTTTCAGATTCTGAAAAGGTAGAGTTTCCATTGGTTTTCAATGATCCGAATGAGTCGAACGACAAAGGAAACATTGCAGTGATGAAATACGGTAAGGGTCGTTTTATTTACACAGGACTCGTTTTCTTCAGAGAATTACCTGCTGCGGTACCAGGTGCCTATCGATTATTTGCTAATTTATTATCCAATCCAAATTCCAAATAAATGTTGAAATAGAGGTTTTACTTTGAAACCTCTATTTCAAAAGGAAACATGGGAATTCCTTCCGTATTGTACACATTTACCGGCATTGGATTATCGGCCCAAGCATAGCGTATGTATTTTACATCAGTTTGTAAACTTTTCCACACGCGAATTTGATTTCCTATCAAATCTGCATTTGCCCATGTAAATTTTTTGTCGTCTCCGGCGATTGCAAAATTTTTGACATTCCGATTGTCAACAATTTGTAATCCACTTTTTGCATTTGAAAATGTCAATAAAATGTATTTTCCCTTATCTTCGGCTGTTGAACAGATAGGTCCTGAAGCATCTGCAATGGTTTCATTAAATATCAATTTATCAGCAACTTTTGATAACCTCTTAGCTACATCCAATTTATTCTCTGGATGAATGTCATTCCAATCACCTAGGTCAATATTGTTGGTAATTCCTGTCTGGGGCAATTCTAAAACAGAAAGTTGTTGTTGACGCAAAACGGCCCAACTACTTTCCTTGGGTTCCAACTGAGTAGGTAAATAATTAGGTAATTGTGCAACAATGAAGGGTAATTGATCATTTTGAAAGGTTTTTCGCCAGTCAATTACTAACGATTTTAACAAGTCGCCGTATTGATGAGCATTGTTAACATTACTTTC
>JBEGQV010000171.1:0-2567 GCA_041180785.1 Bacteroidota bacterium
AAAGATACGTTAAACATTAAAATCACACAACAAGGAAGTCTTAACGAAAAGGATTTTTTTACTTTAGAAAGTGCTACACCTCTAGTAAAAATAGACCAAACTAAAATGAGTTTGGTTAACCAAGAATCAAAAGCTATTCGTTTCACTACTGAATACGATGATTTTCAACAGCTGCTGCGTTTGAATTTCAAAAGAGTTCCGGACGAAGCCTACCAATTCAAATTAGAACCAGGTGCTTTGACTGATTTTTTCGAAAAATCTAATGACAGTTTAGACTTTAAAATCAATGCGAACGGTATAGAGAGTTTTGGAAATTTAGTAGTAAACCTGCAAAATGTTAAGCGCTTTCCTGTAATTGTCGAATTGACAAATGATAAAGGAGAAGCAATCTATTCTGCATATAGCACTACAACTACGCCTTTGGATTTTAAATTAATCCAACCGGCTAAATACAACTTGCGCGCCATTTATGATGACAATAAAAACCATCTTTACGATCCTGGAAATTTCTTGGCAAAACACTATGCTGAAGAGGTGGTTTATTTTTCTAAAGAGGTGGAAATACGCGCCAATTGGGATGTGGTTCAAGCCTTTGATTTGAGTATCCCTTACACCCCCGAAACTAAAAAGAAAAAGGTAAAAAAGAAAACTAACGAAAACAAATAGGAAAACTAAATTCAGATCCTCTAACTCAAATCAAATAGGTCTTGATCATTTAAAAACCCTAGTTTCATTCGGGTCTGCAATAAGATTTCTTTATCCAATTGGGCATAATAAACTCCTTCTTTCTCTTGAGGTGCCACTGTGTAATTTCCTAAAAAATCGACCAACTGAGAATGCCCTGAATAATCATAGTTTTTTTCGTCTTTCCCAATTCTGTTGACCCCTATTGTATAACTCATGTTTTCGACAGCACGTGCCTTGAGTAAGGTATCCCAAGCTTGTATCCGGATAGTAGGCCAATTGGCCACATACAAAAGTAAATCGTAATGCTCTACATTTCTAGCAAATACTGGAAATCGCAAGTCATAACAAATAAGCGGACATATTTTCCACCCATTGTATTCAATAATTAATTTTTGAGTCCCTTTGGTATAGCTTTTGTCTTCTCCTGCAAGAGTAAACAAATGGCGTTTATTGTAATAATGTATTTCTCCCGAAGGTAAAACAAAGAGCAGTCTATTGTAATACTTTTTATTCTCAAAAATTACCAAGCTTCCAGTTATGGCAGATTTTTTTGCTTTCGCTATAGATTGCATCCACTGTACCGTCTCACCATCCATCGTCTCGGCAACACGCTCAGGTTGCATCGTAAAACCCGATGTAAACATTTCAGGAAGAATGATCAAATCAGTTCCGCTTTCAAGTGAATTAATTTTTTGATGGATATAGTCCCGATTCGATTTTGGGTCTTCCCAAACTAAGGGTATTTGGATTAAAGCGATCTTCATTGGATAAAAATACAAATTTTAAAATAGTTATAAAAAAAACGCATTCCAATTACGGAATGCGTTTATGCTATAACAAGCAAAATGTAATTACTTAACGCTCGCTACTAAATATTCTCTGTTCATACGTGCGATATTCTCTAAAGAAATCCCTTTTGGACACTCGATTTCGCAAGCTCCTGTATTAGTACAGTTACCAAATCCTTCTTCATCCATTTGACGCACCATATTCAATACACGAGTAGTCGCTTCTACTTTTCCTTGTGGTAATAAAGCATATTGCGATACTTTGGCACCAACGAATAGCATTGCCGAACCATTTTTACAAGTAGCTACACAAGCTCCACAACCAATACATGCTGCTGCTTCAAACGCTTTATCGGCAGCTTCTTTTGCAATTGGAGTGGCGTTAGCATCAATCGTGTTTCCAGAAGTATTTACCGATACGAAACCGCCTGCTTGTTGAATTCTATCAAAAGCACTTCTGTCAACCACTAAATCTTTAATTACAGGGAACGCTCTACTTCTCCATGGTTCTACAAATATTGTATCCCCATCTTTGAACATACGCATGTGCAATTGACAAGTCGTTACACCTGAATCAGGTCCGTGGGCACGTCCATTGATGAATAACGAACACATACCGCAAATTCCTTCACGACAGTCGTGGTCAAATGCAATAGGTTCTGTTCCTTCGTTAATTAATTGCTCGTTCAATTGATCTAACATTTCCAAAAATGAACTTGCTGTAGAAACTTCGTTTAATTGGTAAGTTTCTAATTGCCCTTTTGCTTTTGAGTCTTTTTGACGCCAAATTTTAAGGGTTATATTGATGTTTTTTGCTGAAGACATAATTCTAATTATTTATAATTTCTAGCTGCAATTTTGATAAACTCGTATTTCAATTCTTCTTTGTGAAGCTCGGCTTTAGTGATGTCATCACCTTTGTATTCCCAAGCACCCACAAATGAGAAGTTTTCATCATCACGCAGTGTTTCACCTTCTGCATCTTGATATTCTTCACGGAAGTGACCTCCACAAGACTCATTACGTTGTAAGGCATCCATTGCCATCAATTGACCCAAGTCAATAAAGTCAGCCACACGAAGAGCTTTCTCT
>JBEGQV010000172.1:0-2508 GCA_041180785.1 Bacteroidota bacterium
TGACCCGATTTAATGCCTTGCATTGAATCTTCAATCACCCAACAATTGATAGGATTTACCCCTAATTTATGTGCTGCAAGCAAATAGATTTCAGGATCAGGCTTTCCTTTTTTTACCTCTGCTCCTCCAACGATCACATCAAATTGATTTCTCAAACCTATGCCATCAATTGTAAAATCAATATTTCCTGGTCCGGCCGAAGTTGCCAAGGCTGTTTTAATTCCTAATTTCTTCACTTCTGACAAAAAGGGAACTAATCCAGGAGCAGGTGCTAAATGAGGTTGATAAAATTCACGATAAATCACTTCTTTTTCTTCTTCCAAAGGGGTGATTTCCTCTCGTGTCATCTGTCTTTTAAAAAACCATTCAAACGTATCCTTGGAATTCATACCATTCAGCTCTTTATAAAACAATTCACGCGTCAAAGGAATATTATTTTTCTTACAAAACAACAACCAAGCGTCGACATGATAGGGCAAATTATCCACTACCACACCATCCATATCAAATAAAATTGCTTCTATCATCTTAAATTGTAATTTTTAAACCATCGAATGCCAAATAAACATGATTGGGCAACTCATTTTGTACTTCTTCGTGTTTCCCTAACTGGTGACTGATGTGCGTCAAATAAGCCTTTTCTGGATTGACTTTTTGAATAATTTCCAAAGCCTCTTCTAAAGTAAAATGCGATACATGCTTTGCCTTTCGTAAAGCATTTATGACCAGCACTTGAGAACCTTTTATTTTTTCCAATTCCTCATCGGCAATATAATTGGCATCGGTGATGTAGGAAAAATCGCCAATGCGAAATCCAAAAATATCTAGCAAAAAGTGTTTTACCTGAATAGGCTTAATCAACACCTCCTTTATTTCGAAAGGGTTTTCATCAATTTCATGCACTTGAATATCGGGTACTCCAGGGTATTTGTTTTCATCAAAGGCATACGCAAATTCTCGTTTCAACTGTTCGATTACTCTTGATTGAGCATATAACGGAATAGCTGTTTTTTGGAAATAATTAAACCCCCGGATATCGTCTAATCCGGCCGTATGATCTTTGTGCTCATGCGTATACAATACAGCATCCACATGGGTGATGGATTCGCGCAACATTTGTTGTCGGAAATCAGGACCCGTATCAATAACAATTGATTTTCCGTTGATATCTAAATGCAACGACACCCGCAATCTTTTATCACGGGTGTCGTTAGATTGACAAACCTCACAAGAGCAAGCAATCATGGGAATGCCTTGTGAGGTTCCTGTTCCGAGAAAGGTAACCTTAATCGGAGCCATAAAATTATTCTGTTAAAGCCTTAACTTGATTAACAAGGGCATCGAAGTTCAATGGTTTTGCCAAGAAGTCATCAAAGCCTGCGGCTTTGAAATCGTCCATTGTATAGTTTCTAGCATTACCCGTAATAGCAATCATCGGAATTTGAGCTTTTTTAGCATCCGCTAATGCACGTACTGCACGAGCGCAATCCATTCCGTCCATCACAGGCATATTAATATCCAAAAGTATAATATCGAAGTCTGACTTTGCCAACTCGTCTAATACTTGCTGACCATTTTTTACTGCATGAATTTCAAAATTTTGAAACTCCAAAATCTTTTTGGCAAGATTTTGAATGACAGAACTATCCTCGGCGATTAAAACTTTTTTCATAAATATGCGATTTGCTAAATGGTAATTAACAAAAATAATGAAAAAATATTATTTAATGTAAACAGAAACAGAAGATTTATCCCAAACAAAACTTAATTGTCCGGTTGCTGTTAAATTAATTACAAATCGCTCGGTTGGCGCCACTTCAGTTACTTTTCCAGTTACACGCAATACATCTTGGTCTGCTTTGTAGGTATAGGCACCCCATTGTTTGGCAACTTTGTTGAAAATAACAGTCCACTCTGTTGGGCCAGGAATGGTAAATACTGAATAGGTTCCTTTTGCCAAGGTCTGGCCTTGAATTTTCGCATCACGCGAAATCTCGATGGTTGTCGCCTCATTTGCACCAGTTCTCCAAACTTCTCCGTATGGCACTAATGCTTTTTGTTCCTTGCTTCCAAATACCAAACGACCTTTTACAGCAGGTTGATAATATTTAATTAAGACAGACAAATCACCTATTTTTTGAGAGGTTACTGCTGGTGGTGAAGCAGGAGTTTGCGCAAAAACCGATAATGAAATAAAACTTAATAAAGCAAAAATGATCTTTTTCATAGGTATTGTTTTTTTAAATGGAATTACAAATTAAGCCAATAATTTAATTTCAGCACAATAGATCGATTACGAATTAACATCGTTTCTGGAAAATAGTTGTCGGTATACACTAAAAACAAATCAGATGCTGGTTTATAACGCCATTGAATTCGTGAATTTAAATTCACGTTCTTTGTTTGCTGATTGATTTGTAGATAAGTTGTGAAAAACAATTTATTGGTAAAAGTGACGTCTACTTTAGGACGAATAATCCAAAATTCTGCATTCAATTTTTTCTGCAC
>JBEGQV010000173.1:0-11420 GCA_041180785.1 Bacteroidota bacterium
TGGTGTCTTTCATAAACCCAGAAGCAATACTCCTCCCATCTCTCAAAACTTGGTAGTATTCTGTGATGCGGAAAAGCTCTTCCATTTTGTGTGAAATGTACACGATGGTTTTTCCTTCCGACTGCCAATTTCGGATGAGTTGGTGCAATCGGTCAATTTCTTGGTCGGACAAGGCTGAGGTTGGCTCATCCATTAAAATAACGGATGCTTTGCTGTGCAAAGCCTTAGCAATTTCAATAAGTTGTTGTTCGCTGACTTTTAAATCACCTAAAAGAGTATTTGGATTAGCTTTTACGCCCACCTGATTTAATAGGTCTAGACATATCGCGTTCATGGATTGCGTATCTAGCAGTCCGAATTTATTTTCAATTTCCTTGCCTAAAAAGATGTTTTCGCAAATTGTTAGATTGGGGAAAAGATTTAATTCTTGGTGGATGATGGCAATGCCAGCTGCTTGTGAAGCATTGGTGTCCGGAAAGGAAACTGTTTTGCCATTCATTCGAATTTCTCCGGAATAGCCTTGATAAACTCCCGATAAAATTTTTAACAAGGTAGATTTTCCAGCACCGTTTTCTCCCAAAAGCGCATTGATTTTTCCTTTTTCAAAGGATAAGTTTACCCCATCAAGGGCTTTCACCCCCGGAAACTCCATCGTAAGATTCTGAACTTCTAACATCTTAATGTTTGATTTCTACGGGATAAATGGTCAATGCTTTTACGGGAATATCTGTTGGCGCCACCTCACAGGCCCCAATGTACGAAATGTTATCACCAACTTTTAGCCCTTTGATTTCTTGGGGGATGATTACCTCTCTTACTTGCTTATTTAATGCTTCCGTCAGGGCATTTAAATCTTTTTGCGATTTAAAATCTTCCAATTTCACCATTCTGGAAGCATCTCTGATCTCATTTCCGAAGATAAATTGTGTATCAATAATGGAGCCATTCGCCAATTGAACTTCATTTTCGTTGATGGATGCAATGGTAGATTGTCCCTTCACTAAAAAGTAGGCCGACTCACCAATTCCCAATCGATTGCCCAATTCTTTTTTGGCATTAGTTAGATTGTTGTTTAATTGTTTAATTAATTGAAATTCTTCCGTCAACAAAGAATTTTCTAATACCCCTTTTTGTATAATATTTTTTACCTTTTCGGTGAAATTTGCGTAATCAGCGTTTCCAGCTTCGGTTTTGACATGCTCGCTAAGTTTCTCGAAACGAACCGATTGGGTAACCAAAACAATTGCAATGACTGAGATTAATATTTTTCGTAGCATCTTAGTAATGTTTAGCAGTTTTGGAATTAACTAAATTGACAGCCACAGGTATATGTTGTGGAAAGTCTTTTCTTCCCTTGAAAAATTCAACCGCAAATTCTGCTGCAGTTTTCGCCATGATTTTCGGGTATTGCATGCCCGTGGCAACGATTTTTCCTTCCTTGATTTTTTGTACGACCTCATCTGCTCCATCAAAACCAAATACTTTAATTTTTTGCGATTTCCCAGCCGATTGAATGGCCTGATAAGCACCCAGTGCCATGGCATCGTTTCCACAGAAAACGGCCTGTAAGTCTGGATTCGCTTGCATCATCGATTCCATCACTTCCATGGCCTTATTGCGATCGAAATCGCCATTTTGTTGGCCCAACATTTTCAAACTTTTGAATTTGTCCACAACCGTATGGAATCCGTTAGAACGTGCATACGTGTTATTGTCGCCCGCTAAACCTAAAATTTCCACATAATTTCCTTTTCCGTGCAACTGCTTCACAAATTCTACACCGATGGCCACGCAGCCCGTATAATTGTCGGATAAGATTTGAGAAGTTGCCGCATCGTTGGAATTTACTTCGCGGTCCATGCAAAAAACGGGAATTCCCGCTTCTTTTGCTTTTAGAATGTTGGCAATGGATCCATCGGCGTCAGTTGGATTGAACAAAATGGCATCAAATCCGGAAGAAATCAGGTTTTCAAAATGGTCTGATTCGGTTGCGGGGTTGTTTTGCGAATCGAATAATTTGGCTTCATAACCCAATTTTTCTGCATTTTTCACGGCTGATTCTCCCAATACAACAAACCATGGATTGTTGAGCGTTGAAATGACTACGGCTATTTTGGGTTTTTCAGCCGACTCTTTTGAGGAGCAGCCAAACAGCAATAGTCCGCAAAGGGCTAAAACGTATTTCATTTTTTTAATAGGTTTAGTGCTTCTTGTTGAATCCCTTTGTCGGAGATTCCATAATGTTCAAAAATTTCTGTTTGAGAACCCGTAACGGTATATTCATCTGGGAATCCCATGATTTTAAATGGAACAAAGTATTTATTTTGGAACAAATAAGAAGAAACAGCCTCGCCCAAACCGCCAAAAATGGAATGTTCTTCAACGGTGATGATGGGTTTACCTGCCGCCCCTAATTCTGCCAATAAGGTGGTATCCAAGGGTTTAATGGTATGCATGGAAATCACTTTTGCAGATATTCCCTTTTCTTTCAATAATATTCCGGCTTCCAGACACGGCCAAACGGTTTCTCCTGTTCCAATTAAGGTGATATCGTTTCCTTCTTTTATCAAACGAGCTTTTCCGATTTCAAATTTTGGGGACAAAGACTGACCTAAATCAGGCATGTTTTTCTTGCCAAAACGAATGTAAATTGGTTCATCTGTCGCTGCAGCATATTTAATGGCTTCCTCTGTTTCAAAGGCATCAGCAGGGGCTACAACAGGTAAATTGTTGATGGCACGAACTACTGCAAAATCGTGTAAACTATGGTGAGTGCTACCTAAAGCACCGTAACTTACTCCGGCTGAAATACCGATTAATCGAACGGGGTTGTTGGAATAGGCTACATCGTTTTTGATTTGTTCCAAGGAACGAGCGGTTAAGAAACAGGCTGGAGAAACAGCAAATGCCTTTTTTCCCATGGCTGCTAATCCGGCCGCAACTCCCACTAAATTTTGCTCTGCTATGCCAATTTCGACGATTTGGTCTGGGAATTTTTCAGCAAAAGGCACTAATTTTCCAGAACCACGCGAATCGCTGGTCACCGCTAAAATCTGCTGATCTTTTTCGGCAAGGGCTTGTAATGTTTCTGAAAATACTTCTAAGTTCGCTTTCATTTTAAACTAATTCAGCTAATGCTTGTTCTAATTGTTCGGTATTAGGTACCCCGTGGTGCCATTTAGGCACATTTTCCATATAGGATACACCTTTTCCTTTTACCGTATGTGCAATGATGAATGAAGGTTTATCTTTTTCAAATGGTAATTGCTCAAAGGTGGTCACCAATTCTTCCATGTTGTGTCCGTCTACCTCTTTCACCGACCAACCAAAGGACTCAATCTTTTCCCGGATGGGTTCAAGTCCCATTACCTGTGCGTTGGAACCAGAAATTTGTAATTTATTGTAGTCTAAAATGCCACATAAATTATCCAATTTGTAATGTGCCGCAAACATCATGGCTTCCCAATTGGAGCCTTCTGCCATTTCTCCATCCCCTAAAATGGTGTACACTTTGATGTCGGATTTATCTTTTTTAGCTGCTAATGCATTGCCTGCACAAATGGATAAACCGTGGCCCAAACCGCCTGTATTTTGTTCCATTCCCGGAATTTTCTTGGTTGGGTGACCAATGTAAGGCGATTGATATTGTCCCAAGGTTTTTAAATCTTCCTCAGGGAAAAATCCTTGATCTGCCAAGACCACATACAATGCCTCAACCGCATGTCCCTTGCTTTGAATAAAACGATCGCGTGAGGGATCTTTTGGTGAAGGGATGCGGAGCACGTGGTTATACAAGACATTGAGCAAGTCAATGATGGACAAACACCCGCCGGTATGTCCGGCTTTGGCCTGAAAAATCACCTCCAAAATTTTCTTTCGGTAGGTTTTTGATTTTTCTTGTAATTGCGTAATTGTCATTATTCCCAATTTTTGATCTCCCCCCAGCCCCCTCCTTGTGAAGGAGGGGGTGGCGCAAAGCGCCGGGGGTGGTAAATATTTAATGTTTGTAAATTTCCCAACCCATGTAATTACCAAGGGCTTCTTCTAAGATGCCAGCTGTTTTGGAGGCATTCATTACTACATGGTGTTCAAAACCATTTTTACACACGTAATTCATTAATTTTTGCAAATCTGGAATTTGAGCAACGGCTCTGTTGCCGAATGTACTCAATGGGTCATTGGTCAATTCGCCTTCTCCAATGTAAGCTTTGATGATACCTTTTGGATCGTCTGTACTGATTCTGCCGTAGGTCAATGACATGGCTGGAGTTCTACCATCTAAAGCACCATAGGTATTTTCCACACCTACGGATGTTCCTAATATAGGGGCATTCGAAATTTCGATATCTGGTAAAAACGATTTTGCCCAGTTTCCACAGTGGAATAAAACACATTTGTCTGGATCATCTGCATAATTGTTGTTCCAATCGACTAAAGCAGAAGGGGACGAGGATGCCAATTGCATCGCATACATACTTAATGTACCGGTAACATCTACTTCACAGGCACTTGGAAGCATATTTTCGCTCATGATACTCATGCTTGTACATACGTTGCAACCGTAGTTTTGTTGCAAAGAAGTCCAGCATTGAATAGCAGTTGCATCCAAATCATATTCCTCCATAAATTGCTTCAAGACCACGTCTAATTTTGCAATTTGAAGCATGGCCTCATTTGGGGTTTTCCCTTGTGGAGCGTATGCTTTAATGCTGTCCAAATGATCCTTAACGATTTGGTCGTTTACGGTTAATTTATTGGCTTTGCCTAAGATTTCAGATAGGTCGACAGTCGTAACAGTGATACCGTTTCTTTGCAATATTTTTTCTGAATAACGAACAGTGTTGAAGGCTCCTGGACGAGCACCTACTGCCCCAATACGTACCGATTTTAGGCCCTTTACTACGCGGCAAACTGCCACGAAATTCAACAAGTCTTTTTGAAAAATTGGATCTTGTGGAGAGGAAACGTGTTGAGAAGTTAGGCTGTACTTAATTCCGTATTGATATAAATTGTTGCAAACAGAAATCTTTCCACACCATGCATCGCGACGATTCACCACATTCATTTTGGCTAAATCATCTGGGTAGGCCTGAACCAGAACTGGCACATTTAAATCGGCTAATTTTAGGGTATCAGCCACTCCTTTTTCATCCCCGAAGTTTGGTAATAATACCAAGATTCCAGAAATTTCATCTCTATGCTTTTTGAATAGTTCCGCACAAGTTTTGGCTTCTTGAAAGGTTTCAATACCCCCTAATTTACTTTGGTTGGTGTCTAACAAAATGGCATGAATGCCTAAATTTTGAAAGACATCCAAAATTTCTGTACGTGCTTTTTCGACTAAACTATCTGGGAAAAAATCGCGATTCCCAATGATGATTCCTAAAGTTGCTTGTGTTTTCATTATTCTGCTATGACTAATTCGATATCGTTATTTCTGAAATGTTCTTTTTCTGCTTCGCTGATGCCCTCATCCGTAATGACGTAGTCGATCAAGGACAATGCTCCTAAACTGGCTAGGGAACTTTGTCCAATTTTGGTCGAATCTGCCACCAAATAAGTAGTTTCCGCTGCATCTATCATGGCTTTTTTTACGACTAAGTCGCTGATGGAAGGGTAGGTCAAACCTGATTTAAGGGAAATACCCGCCGTGGCCAAAAATAATTTTTGTACGTTGAGCCCTTTGAAAAAATCGGCTGCCTTTTGTCCGGTAAGTGACAAGGTTGGCGGTTTGAATTCTCCACCTGTTACAATTAATTCAATGCCCGGCTCAGAGCCTAACATCATGGCAATGTTGAGGGCATTTGTGATGACCGTTAAGTGCTTGAAGCCAATTAAATTTTTAGCAATTTCTGTGGTCGTAGAGCCTGAATCAAGAATGATGGTGTCCCCAACTTCAATGTATTCCATGCACTTTTTAGCAATGAGGGCTTTTTTGTCGAGGTTTTCTTGATTCATCAAGGCCAGACCCCTTGCAGCATCAAACGCGTTTTTTAAAAAGGCGCCTCCATGTTCTTTGATGATGAGTCCTTCGGCTTCGAGCTTTTCAAGGTCTTGACGGATGGTTACCTCCGTGACTTTAAACAGTTTAGCCAGACTAACCACCTTAGCGGAGCCATCTTCTTTCAATAAATCCAAGATTTTTTCTCTTCGTTGATTCGGCAAAAGCATCTTTCGTTTATTTTCGTTTTGTTTTCAATTCGAAAATAAAAGAAAGTTTCAACAAAAAAAAGAAAATTACAATTTTACCTTTTGAATATTTTTCTCTAAATTTAAACAATTGTTTAAAACATTTGTTTAATTTTGATTCAAATTGTATTAGAATGCCAGATAAAGAATTGCAAACTGAGGAGAAAATTAAGCTAGCGGCGCGGAAGATTTTTCAAGAAAAAGGCTTCGAGGGGGCTAAAACGAGGGATATTGCTAAGGAAGCAGGTATTAATTTGGCCTTGATGAATTATTATTTTCGGAGTAAAAAGGCATTGTTTGAAATGATCATGATGGAAACGGTGCAGGAATTTTTCCAAATGGTATTTCAGATTTTGAATAAATCTGAAACCTCCTTAATGGATAAAATCGATGGATTTGTAGAAACCTATATAGAAACCTTGAAGAAAAATCCGGAAGTGCCTTTGTTTATCCTTTCTTGTGTGAAGTCCAATCAAGTAGAGTTTCAAAAGAAATTTTCGATGTTTCAGATGATTTCGGAATTGCACTTTTTTAAGCAGTTTCAGGAATTGGTTAAACAAGGAAAAGTAAAAAATATTCATCCAGCTCATTTTTTAATGAATTTGGCCGGAATGATTGTTTTCCCTTTTGTGGCATCGCCCATGATTAAGCTCGTTACACAAATTCCGGAATCGGAATTTGATTTGCTCATGGATCAGCGAAAGAAAATGGTACCCTTGTGGCTAAAAGATATGTTATTTAAAACCACCCTTGACCATCAAACAAATGAATAAATTTAAAGAAATTCTTTTCGGTGGATTGTTGCTTGTCTCCTGGGGCATGCAAGCACAAAACCTTAGCCTTGAACAATGTAAATCAAAGGCCCGAACCAATTTTCCGTTGATTAAACAATTGGGAATTTTAGAAACCTTGAAAGATCTTTCTTTGGAAAATTTATCCAAGGGATATCTGCCTCAGCTAAATTTTAATGCACAAGGGACGTACCAATCGGAAGTGACTGCAGTTCCTATTTCTTTGCCCAATTTGAGCATCAAGTCGTTGGACAAAGACCAATATAAAACCTATTTGGAGGTTTATCAGTCTTTATTGGATGGTCAACAGGTAAAAAAACAACAAGCAGTTAGCCAATCAGCATTTGCAGTGGAGACTCAAAAAGTGGAGGTTGAATTATATAAAATCAACGCCTCGGTGAATCAATTATATTTTGGTATTTTACTATTTGATTCTCAATTGAAATCGACAAATAGCCTGCTGTCGGAGATTGATGCGAATTTGAATAAGCTACAAATTGGGGTGAAAGAGGGGATTGTTAATCCATTGAACAAGGAGGTTTTTGAAGCAGAAAAGATAAAGATTGTGCAGCGAATGGAGGAGTTGAATTTTGCTAGGAAATCCTTGATTTCTTCTTTGAGTGTGTTGATTGGAGAGTCGATTTCTGATGCCGTGGTTTTAGAAACACCCAAGCAAAAATCCGCTTTGTCAGAAAACAAACGACCGGAGTTGGCGCTTTTTGAATTGCAAATAGGTAATTTGGAACAACAGAAAGCCTTAATTCAAAATAAATTGATTCCGCGTTTGGGCTTGATGGGACAAATTGGTTATGGTCGACCAGCCCTGAACATGTTGAACAATGATTTTCGGGAGTACTACATTGGAGGCCTAAAACTTTCGTGGTCGATAAGTTCTTTTTACACCAATGCAAGGGAACGTAAAATCCTCGAAAGTCAAAAGGGAATTATTGCTGCTCAACGAGAAGTTTTTCAACAGCAAACCAATCTCAACAACGTGCAAGTGCAGCGCGAGATTGAAAAATGGGATGCGCTGCTTCGGACGGATGGACAATTGGTGGAAACACGAAAAAGAATTGCTGCAGTGGCAGAAGTACAATTTGGACAAGGTACCTTGTCGTCTTTAGATTTTTTGGCCTATATCAATCAATTGGAACAAGCAAAGCAGCAAGTTCAATTACATCAATTACAAAAATTACAATCGACTTATCAGCAACAGTTTTTATACGGAAATTAATATGAAAGCAATGAAATATATCGTTCCAGTCTTTATTTCAGTTCTATTATTGAGCGGATGCAACAAATCAAAATTGGATTTTGATGCCACAGGAACGTTTGAAGCGGAGGAAATTATGGTTTCTTCAGAGGCAATGGGACAGATTGAACAACTCAATTTTAATGAAGGCGACCAGGTAAAAGAGGGCCAGTTTTTGGGCTTTGTAGATAGCACCCAAGTTTACTTAAAATTACAACAATTGAATGCGCAAATTGCATCAATTGCAGCTAGGAAGCCAGAGGTTGCGACTCAATTAAAAGTGTTTGATGACCAAATTGCTGTATTGAAAATCAAAAAGGAAACCTTGACAAAGGAGAAAGCTCGGTTTGAAAAATTGGTGCAACAAAAGGCTGCACCAAGTAAGCAATTAGACGATATTGAGTCGCAATTGGAAGAATTGGATGCACAAGTAGCCTTAGTGCGGCAACAAAAACTAGCGGCATCTTCTAATTTGAATGTGCAATTGAAAGGTTTAAATCAAGATCCGCAAGCATTGATCGTACAAAAGGAACAATTGCAAGATCAATTATCCAAATATCGCTTGGTTTCGCCAGCCGGTGGCACAATTTTATCCAAATATGTAAACGAAAAGGAGCTTGCTGCCATTGGTAAACCCTTGTATAAAATTGGCAAATTAGACACCTTAACGTTACGAGCTTACATTACTGGAGATCAGTTTTCAGCAATCAAATTGCAGCAAAAAGTAAAGGTTTTTGTGGATAAAGGAGATGACTATGCAGAACATCAAGGAGTGGTTTATTGGATTTCTGACAAGGCTGAATTTACCCCGAAAACCATTCAAACTAAAAAAGAAAGAGCCAACTTGGTGTATGCCATTAAAGTGGCGGTTCCTAATAAAGAAGGCTTGTTGAAGATTGGCATGACCAGCGAGTTGAAGTTAAATTAACATGGTAGAAGTACAAAATCTTCATATTCGATACAAAGAGCAAAAAGATTTTGCCTTGCACGACATCAATTTGAAGGTCGAAAAGGGCGAGTTGTTTGGTCTGATTGGTCCAGATGGCGCTGGAAAAACAAGCCTTTTTCGGATTTTGGCAACTTTGCTGTTACCAACCTCAGGCAAGGCAAGCGTATTGGGACTTGATGTTATAAAAGATATTTATACCATTCGAAGAAAATTGGGTTATATGCCGGGTCGGTTTTCTTTGTATCAAGATTTGTCTGTTGAGGAAAATCTGCATTTTTTCGCCACTTTGTTTGAGACTACGGTGGAAGAGAATTATGATTTAGTCAAAGATATTTACATCCAGTTGGAACCTTTTAAAAAACGGAAAGCGGGACAGCTTTCCGGAGGGATGAAACAGAAATTGGCTTTGTGTTGTGCCTTGATTCATAAGCCAGAATTACTATTGCTTGATGAGCCAACAACCGGAGTAGATACAGTTTCCAGAAAGGAATTTTGGGACATGTTGGGAAAATTGAAACAAACGGGATTAACCATTTTGGTCTCAACCCCTTACATGGATGAGGCAAGTAGGTGTGACCGCGTTGCGCTCATTCAAAATGGACAAATTTTGTCAGTAGATACACCCAAAGGAATCATTAAATCGTTCCCATATCCATTGTTTCAAATCAAATCCAAAGAAATGGCAAAACTGCACAAACATATGATTGAAAGTGACTTATTGCACAGTGCACATATTTTTGGCGAATGGAATCATTTGGTATTTAAAAATGGAAATACTATGGAACAATTTATTGATTATTTGTCATTGAAAGGGCATACGAATATTATTTGGAAAGAGATTGAGGCGGGGATAGAGGATTGTTTTATTGAAAGGATGGGAGAACTGTAGAACTGTAGAATTGAAGAACAATAGAACTGTAGAATTGTAGAACCATAGTGTATTGAACGTTATATACTTATCAGTTAGATGATAGGAATTAATTTCAATTTTTTTTAGGGGATAAAGGCGCCCCTTTCCCCCTGCAAGGTATCTATTTTAAATAAAAGTTGTTTGATAAAATTTTTAACATGCAAACTGTCATACAGACCGAAAACCTGAGCAAAGCTTTTGGAGATTTCAAAGCAGCTGATAACATTTCTTTTGAGGTGTATAAAGGAGAGATTTTCGGTTTTTTGGGAGCAAATGGCGCTGGGAAAACAACTGCTATGAAAATGCTGTGTGGTTTATCGATCCCAAGTTCAGGGAAAGCTACGGTGGCGGGATTTGATGTGTGGACACAGACTGAGGAAATCAAGAAAAATATTGGTTACATGAGCCAGAGGTTTTCTTTGTATGAAGACCTGACCGTGTTAGAGAATTTGAAGTTTTTTGGTGGGATTTATGGGATGTCGAGAGCTGAAATCAAAGAAAAATCACAGCAGTTGGTACATGAATTAGGCATTTCACAATTTGCCAATCGATTAGTGAAGTCAATTCCCCTGGGTTGGAAACAGAAATTAGCATTTTCAGTTGCCATTTTTCATCATCCAGCGATTGTATTTTTGGATGAACCGACTGGGGGAGTGGATCCTATTACGCGTCGACAATTTTGGGACTTAATTTACCAAGCAGCTGCTCGGGGAATTACGGTATTTGTGACCACGCACTACATGGATGAGGCGGAATATTGTGATCGGATTTCCATGATGGTGGACGGTGAAATTAAGGCATTGGACACGCCAGAAAACTTGAAAAAGCAATTTGGTGTGGAGACGATGGACGAAGTATTTTATGAATTAGCTCGCAAAGCTCAGCGTTCAGGAGATTAGTATGAAACAGTTTTTTGCTTTTATCAAAAAAGAATTTTTACACGTTATACGGGACTCCAAAACCCTTTTAATGTTGTTTGGCTTGCCCATTGTTCAAATTGCTTTATTTGGTTTTGCCTTATCAAATGAGGTAAAAGAAGTTAATTTGGTCGTTTGTAATTTATCGAATGAAACCAAAGCCACCGAATTGATTCAAAAATTTGATGCGAGTGGTAATTTTAAGGTAGTTCAAGTCATTCATGACCCGAATGCATTGGACCAATGGTTTAAAAAGGGAAATATCAAAATGTGCATGGTAATACCTGCCCAATTTGAAAAAAATGCGATACGTGAACGGAAAATTGATGTGCAATTGATAGCCGATAGCTCTGATCCCAATTTGGCAACAACGTTGGTCAATTATGGCAATCAAATCATTTTTGATTTTCAA
>JBEGQV010000174.1:0-22548 GCA_041180785.1 Bacteroidota bacterium
CCTCTGTAAATCAAATTGATTACTATGACCCTACTGATTATTGGTTATCCAACCGAATTGAAAAGGGTATTAAATCCTGTAATGTAAAAAGTACGGTATTTGAGTCGCCAAATTTTATAAATACATCATCAGAAATTTTGCAATATTTCTCTCAACGAAAAAGATTACTTCACAACGACTTTTATGTTTTTCAACGAAAAAAATGGAACATTTTATTAGAAAATAACGCTCAACCAACTGGCGGTAAATGGAGTTTTGATGAAGATAACAGAAAAAAATACCCATCAAAAAAATCAACTCCAACTATACAATTTCCTGAAGTAAATTCTTTTGTAAAGGAAGCTAATCAATATGTTGCAACCTATTTTTCAAAACATCTGGGAGAACTGGATTTTTATTTTAGATATCCATGTACACACCAAGAGGCAAAAAATTGGTTAAATGATTTTATCAATCAACGGTTAAGTGAATTTGGAATCTATGAAGATGCCATTGTTAATGAAGAAAATATTTTACACCATAGTTTACTTGCACCATTACTAAATATTGGACTTTTGAATCCAAAAGAAGTGATTGATGCAATCATTCATGCTTTCAACCAAAAATTAATTCCTATAAATTCTGCCGAAGGAATTATTCGACAACTTATTGGCTGGAGAGAATTCGTAAGAGGGATCTATTTACGCCAAGGAACTCACATGAGAAATCAAAATTTTTGGAACTTCTCAGCAGATTTGTCAAATGATTTTTATTCGGGGACTACTGGCATTATCCCATTTGACAAAACAATTCATAAAGTTTTACAAACAGCTTATTGCCATCATATCGAACGACTAATGATTCTCGGAAACTTTTTTCTTTTAAATAAAATTCATCCCCATAAGACCTATCAATGGTTTATGGAAATGTTTATTGATGCATATGATTGGGTGATGGTTCCGAACGTGTATGGTATGAGCCAATTTAGTGATGGGGGTTCTATGGTTACCAAACCTTATATCAGCTCAAGTAATTATATCATAAAAATGAGCAATTACGCATCAAATAAAAATTGGTGTGCAATTTGGGATGCCCTTTATTGGCAATTTATTGCAGAAAATAGAGTCTTTTTCTCAAAAAATTCGCGACTGCAATTCGCTATTTCAATGTATGATAAATTTACAGATGAAAAAAAGGAATTACAAAAAACCATCTCCAAAAGCTATTTCCAACGTAAGGTCTGAATGAGATGCAATGCATCTTTTTTCAAAAACTGAATGATGGGTGCTAACGAATCATTATCGGTGGCAGTGCGAACATAGACGGCACCACGGAGGTAGTGTTTGGTGGAATCAGTGGTATAAAACTGCAAAGATGTAGCTACTTCCCCATCCAATTCAAAGAGTCCAGCCTTTTGTCCATTTCGAGTCGTTAGCACATAATCCTGAATATGGCTGGCTTTTCCTTGGTGTTTATAAGCCAATTTATAGGCATCATCTATGAGTAACCTAAGTTTGTTTTTGGGATTTCGAAGGTCTTTATACGTTAATTGAATAAATGATTTCCATTGCGGATAATAGATGTAAATCCAATGGGGTTCAGCCCAAGAGACGGTATCTGGAAGTACTTTTGCATAGGTTGAAATGTCAAAGGTATAAGGATATTCCCCTGTAAGCTGTCGATAATTTGCCTTCGGCAAATTAATTTGATTGTATCCTTTTGGTCTTGGTACATAACCTTGCTCTTTCTCCTTTCCACAAGAATAAAGGAGGATACCTAAGCCAAGCAATCCGACTAAAAAACTACTCTTCATGCTCGATGGGTATGTTATAGAAATCCAAAATAGGATCTTGAATGGTATAGAATAATTGTTGACGTAAAGCTGGTAAATCTTCCACCGTTTTACCTGCTGTTTCGATAGGTTGATGAATTTCTACATGCACCACCCCTGGTCGAAGGATAAATCGTTCGCTGTTCAGAATATGGTAATTATTCATTAAACTAATGGGTACAATGGGCACTTGCTGTTGTATTGCCATTTGAATGGCACCATCTTTTAAAGGATAACCCATATATGGAAACTGTTTTGAGACAATACCTCCTTCTGGAAAAATGGCGATGCTTCGACCACTTTGCAAGGCTCGAATGGCTTTTGAAAGAGATGCAACCCTACTTCCTTTATCATTTCGGTCGACTAATATGTGTAATTTTTTATACATATAGCCAAATAATGGAATTTTAGCCATGGCATTTTTCCCCAAAAAGGAAAACTGATTGTTAATTAAGTAGACTAAAATGGGTATATCAAAATATGAAAAATGATTCGCACAAAAGACATATACCTTCCTAGGATCCGGTTTGAAATGATATGTCACTTTTACCCGAAGAAAAATTGCCGGGAAAAATATATAGGACCAAAATTTGATCAATGCGCTGGCATACTTTTTCCATTCAACACGTTGACAAAAAAGGTAAACGAGCGGGTAAATAACCAGGAAAACAGATAAAAACCAAAAAGCAGCCCAAACTGTATAGAGTAAATGAAAAGGATTTAACACCCGAATTTCATTCTTCTTTTTCATTTTGAGCTGCTTATAAAACGATTATTCAACAGTACCTACTTGTACGGTATTGGTTTTATTTTCAGAATGAGCAGGAATTGCTAATGTTGTCACAAAAACATCTCCTTTGTTCAATAATTTCTCTTGTTTCAATTTCTCCACCATTTTAGCTACTGTGTGCTCAGCATTATCAGCAGATGGATCAAAGAAAAATACACGTGCGCCCCATAATAAGCCCATGGTCGACATCAATTGTTTATTTGAAGTAAAGACAAATAAATCAGCTTTTGGTCGATGAGCAGATAATCTAAAAGCTGTGTCTCCTGAGTTTGTGATGCACAAAATTGCTTTTGCATTGGTATCTCGTGCTAAACGACAAGCGCCAGCAATGAGACGATCATTTAAGGTAACATTACCTAAAGAATTTGCAAGGGAGTGATTCTTGAAATAAATGGCAGCTTCATCACCCTTTACAATGGAAATTTCATTTTGTTGTGTTTCCACAATTTCATGAATATGTGCCATGGTTTCAACAGCTTTAACAGGGTAAGAGCCTGAAGCCGATTCACCACTTAACATGGTAGCAGAAGCACCTTGTAACACAGCATTGGCTACGTCGTTGGTTTCAGCGCGGGTAGGAACCGGATTGGTAATCATCGACTCTAGCATTTGAGTCGCTACAATAACTGGTTTACCTGCAGCAGTACATTTTTCGACCATGACACGCTGTAAATATGGAACTACAGCACCGTCCATCTCCACACCCAAATCACCACGAGCAACCATGATTGCATCTGTTGCTTCGATGATCTCGTCTAAGTTATCAATCGCCTCAGGCTTTTCAATTTTCGCAATTACGCGCGTATTTTTGCCGTAAGCTTTGATTTTATTTTTGATATCATGGATATCAGATGCCTTGCGAACAAACGAAAGTGCTATCCAATCAACACCATTGTCTAAACCAAAATATAAATCTTTTTCATCTTTTGGAGTCAAACAAGGTAGAGACACCTTAGTTCCTGGCAAATTAATACCTTTTTTTGATTTTAGGATACCCCCATAAATCACTTCGGTAGTAACTTCTTTTTTCGTTTTATCAATTCCGGTAACTTTTACTTCTAAGTTACCATCATCCATTAAGATTCGTTCACCTACTTGAACATCCAAATACATAGACGTATAGGTTGTCCCCACTTTTTCTGCAGTACCCAATAGATTTTCATCCATAGCAAAAATCAATTGCTTACCTGGTTCTAATAACACACCGTTATTTTCAACCATTTGAGTTCTGATTTTTGGACCTTGTAAATCTTGTAGAACACTTAAATTTATACCTAATTCTTCACTAATTTGACGAATTGTTTGCAACCTTGCTAGATGATCATCATGAGTTCCATGAGAAAAATTCAAACGAAAAACATTAACACCGGCTTTTGCTAATTGTATTAAAACTTCCTTAGATTCTGAGGCTGGACCTACAGTTGCAACAATTTTTGTCTTACGATTATACGACATACTTACATTTAATTATTAATACTCCCACAAATCACTTTCCAATTCTAACAATTGATGTTCAATCATTTGAGACATCAAAAGTCCTTCACGATCTCCATTATAAATATCTGTTAAAAACTGATTTTTCGGGTTTCCTTTTTTTATGATACGTGCTTGAAACAAACGTAAATCAAAAGCATCAGCCATGTTTAGGTGTTTCATTTCGTTTTGTGGATTGTACCAAATACAATTTTCTGTACTTCTAAATAAATTGTATACATCTTTGTATTTAAAAGATGCCACTGGCTTATCAAATCCTGCTTTGGTTTTTGAGGCAGGTACAACTAATGTTAAAGCTTGAATTACGAAATTCAAACGTGATTTTTGACGGTCAATAATCGCATCTTCTTTGATTTCGATGACCGAAATTTCCTTAGGAAAATAATAGGAAATTGCTCCGATTGATTGTTTTTGTTCAAAACCATCTGAAGGTTTTGTGGTTGCAGGTGTTTCTGCTTTACTAGCGGCTTTCTTTCCGCCTCCGCCCCAGCCATCATCTTCTCCGGCTTTTGATTTTTGAGTGGACTCATTTCCAAATCCAGCAGCCTTTTCTTCTTCTGAAAGTCCAGCATCTGCTAAATCCTCATCCATCTTCATGTTTTCCTTAAATTGCGCTAAGGTTAACTTCACTGTCAATGAATCGTTTTTATAAGGAGTTAAAACACCTGCTTCAACCCATTCAACTAAAAATTTTGACAATTCATTATTCACTGAAAAAAACGGCTGATTGATCTTCTCATTCATATCCATTCTTCTCCACAAACGTGCACGGTAATGAATATTGGAATCATCTACCGGACGAACTGCATTATCTTTCGAATCGTTGATCGGTTTTTCAGCTTTGCTTTGAGCAAAAGTCCCAAAACTTGCAAACACTCCAAGCAATAAAATTGACTTACTCCACAATTTCATATCAATCATCTGTTAATTCAAAGGAATGTTTTTGGTCATACTGTAAGGTATGGTTTCAACTGTTCCTTTGAAATTTTTTCTTTGTACCCCTTTAATTTCAATATAATAACGATCACCAGGTTGTGCTTGAGCTGCCAATTTGGCAATTGAACCTGTACCAGGTAGCGTCGCATCATCAATTTTACGTTGTCCACGTGCCAAGGCAATATACAATTCAGAAACTCTAAAATTAGCATCTTCTGGATTGGTTGACTTAAATGACTCATCTGCCAAAGCACGAGCATCAATTGATCGAAGTCCTGTTGCACTTGCACCGCGTTTCTCATCTAATTCACCGCCATTACCAAATATTTTCACATCTGGTCTTGGAACACGACGAACTCGAAATACTTCTTTCCCTAATAAAGTCCCTGCATTAGAAACATTTAAAGAGATTGTGGAAGCAGAAGGCACAACTGTCACTTTTCCTCTACTTGATCCCGCTATTGCTTCACCACCATCTGCGCTAAAATTTGGATTCCACAAAGCACCTAGTCCAGGGCTAACCACACTTAAGCGATTGGCACAACCTAAATACAAGGCAGGCAATGTAGCTGTTTCGATATTGTAAGTAGGCTTTAAAACAAAATACTCCTTGGTGATAGATTCTGTTTTAGGACCAGCTGGACTCATATAAGAAACAGTTGCCACATAAGATTTTCTTGATAAACCATTTGCATCATACCCACCACCAGAGGTTTTAAATTTAATTTTACCTCTACCATCTTGAACAGGAATTGAGCTACCATTAAAACTCATGCGAGGGGTAAATCCGCTAGAAGTAGCAGCGATAAACACTTCCGCCTCGTAATCCATTCCGGCTACAACCGTATTAGCATTTGCAGAAACCTGTGCAAAGACCTTATCAAATTTAATTTCCTTAGCACCTACTTTGGCAGCCAATTGATTCAAAACTTCACTTTCATATCTTCTCACCTCTGCTTGTTTTTGAGAAAGAGTTGCCAAAGCCGCGGGAACGGGAGTTTGTTGAAAATTTAATTCTGCAAAATCTTTATTAGCTTGGTTGGCATCTTTGCCTACGGTTGGATCTTCTTTAGCACTTAAGGCGAGTCGACTAAATTTAGTACCCGGATCCGCAATTTTTTCCAAATTTGCAACATATTGATCCAATAAAGCAATCAATTTGTAAGCCTCTCCATTTTTAGAAGAACCTACCATGATTTCAAATACTTTTTCTTCTTCTTTTGGATTTTTCACCATTCCTGTTTCAGGATCAATACCACCGCCAGCTTCAATAATTCTAGATTTTAGTGCATCTAAATGATTCACTACTTCATCTGAAATTTTACGAACATTGTTTGCTCGCTTAATAATATCTTCATAAGCAGCAGGATTTGGTAAATCTTTTACGCGTTGTTGAATACCTTCCACCATTCCTTTATTTTTTGTTTGAGAGGATTGGTTCGCGATTTCTAAACTATTATTTAACAACGTAAATTTTTGCAATAAAGCATCCGATACTTGCAATGCCAATAAGGCTGTAAGTACCAGGTACATCATCCCAATCATTTTCTGCCGAGGTGTTTCTTTTAAACTTGCCATCTTTTCCTAAAAAGCTAAGGGTTTAACAATTAGCCTTTCATAGCTGTTAACATACTCGCGTATACTTGATTTAAAGCCTGAACGTTGGCATTCAGTTTAGAAAGTTCTGCTTTAAACAATTCTGCATCTTTCTCGGAAGCTACCACTGATCCTGCTACCGTATTGATTCCTGCATAATAGGAATTTAAGGCCTGCAAGTGTTTATTTGCTTCTTGTATTTGCGCTTCATATACTGAATTTAATGAGCTTAATTGCTCACCAGCTTTTGCATATTGCTGTGTAAATTTAGAAGCTTCTTGAGATGATACAGAAATAGCACCAATCGAACTTGTCGCATCTGAAACTGATTTATTTAAAGCCGATAAAGATTCTGATGAATTATTTAAAGTCTGAACAAAATCTTTAGTCGCACCTGTTACTTTCGTAATTTCTTGAAGACTATTGGCTGTATCAGTTAACCCTTTAATACTTTTGTTTAAATTCTCAACGGCTTCTGGACTCAATCCTTGAGCATTTCCAATAGATGCAACTGATGCTCTTGGCGTAGAAGTACCACCTACTAATTCTGGATATACATTTTCCCATTGATAATCTTTTTCTGGCTTTTGTTTCAAATACAATACACCAAACAAAATAAAAATAGCGGCTTCGGTAAACATACCCACCATCAACATTTCATTAGCACCTGTCCAGTGTACAATTTTAAACAAAGCTCCTACAATAACTACTGCAGCTCCAAAACTAGCAACAACATTAATTGATTTTTCAAGATTCATACAAATAGATTTTTAATTAATTTTTTTTGGTCTACCTAAATAACGCATCACACATCTAAATCCAATATAAGAACGTTTCTGTGTTTCATATTCATAAGCACGTGTACCGGTCTCTAAGTAATAGGCAACGTCTTTCCATGATCCACCACGAATCACTTTTCGCGGATTGTCAGCATCCACATTTACGGTATTTAAATCCCATGATACAGCTACTGAATTATCCGCATAGGCATCAATGCACCACTCGGAAACATTTCCTGCCATGTTATATAATCCGAATTCATTGGGAGCATAGGCATTTATAGGAGCTGTATAACTAAAACCATCAGCGTCATAATTTCCACGATAGGGTTTGAAGTTTGCATTGTGGTAATCGCAGGTTGAACAAGAATATGGTCCACCCCAAGGATATTTTGCCCCTTCTTTACCACCGCGTGCTGCCCATTCCCATTCCGATTCAGAAGGTAATTCGAAACGAGGTAAAACAAATAAGCCTTCTTTTTTACGGTAATCGTTCATCATATTTGAACGCCATAAACAAAAATACTTCGCAGCAGTCCAACTAACTCCTACTACAGGATACATATCATATGCTGGACTAGAATAATAATATTCCAACATTGGATCTCCATTATGATACGTGAAATCTTTTTTCCAAACGGTGGTATCAGGATAATACTCTGACATAATTTTTTCTTCGCCTAACACCTGAAGTGAATCCTTAAATAAGGAGTTCGTAAATTGACGATATTCATGATTGGAAATTTCCGTATCATCCATGAAAAAAGCAGAAACGGTAACTCGCTTGTTAAAATTTACTGCAGAATGCGAAACATCTTCATCGGCTTGACCCATCAAATAAGACCCCGAACGCACCAATACCATCCCATAAGGAGTTGGTTGTGACCATCCCTTTCTTTCCGTGGCGACAATTTCACCATTTTCCATACCGGGACCATCCTTTCCGTTTTTCTTAAAATTTAAAAGGCCGCCACTTTTTTGCTTTTTCCCTTTGTTACTACTTAAGGTTTTGGAATCGTCAGAACTTTTCTTCTTTCCAAATAGCTGGGCAAATGACTCATTGGAAGCCGAAAGGATAAACAAACAAAGTACTACTTTCAGAAAACTCCCTTTAAATAAGTTCAATTTCATATATTCTATTCAAAAAATCTTTTTCTTAACGAAATAAGTTTTCCTAAATTGTATGGATTTCCTTATTTCTTTGTTCAAATGCAAATTCCTCAAATTTAAGAGGATTTTCCTAATTATTTAGCTTTAATACCATTTTTTTACAAGATTAATTTATTTTAAATCTTGGCGTATTCACTGGTAGATCTTTTGTTGATCGAAACTTCAAACTTAAATTAGGCAAATTAAAACGAATAAAAAGCTCATGACTTAATGGCGCCTTTAATGTTTGGCTACTAATTGTTTGATCAATTGCATAGCCAAAATCCAATTGATTTTTTAAAACACTAAAACCGAATAATCCGGATATTGCATCATCTGAGCGATAATTACCTCCAACCCAAAACATTTTGGCAACCATCACGCGCATTCCGACATCACCGATAAGCTGTCCTTGATAATAACGAATTTGTGTAAATGGATGTAAGGAAACTTGCTCGACTATTGGAAATTCTGCCCCTGCATTTAATTGAACCATTGGATTCAATTGAACTTTTTCAACGGCTGTTGAAAAAGCAAAGGATGGCGAATTGAGATGATGAACTTGCAATCCTATTTGCCAAGAATCTTTAGCATACATGGCCCCAATTCCAAGATCAACACTCGTTTTAGCAATCAATTTTCCATTTAATTCTTGCGCAAGTGGATCATTGGGTTCTCGAATTCGAAAAGTTCGACCATCATATGACTTGGATACCATCCCGACATTCAAACCGGCAGAAAAGGTACCGAGTCCAACGGGAAGATGATAGGCCCATTGGGTTTGCAACCATTGTAAACCAGCACCTGAGGGGGTTAAATCATTCACATATTGAAGCCCTACCCCAGCATTCAGATCCTCAAAACCCAATCCAACGGAAGCTATTTGCGTACCTAAATTTCCAGAACCATCGTACGTGCTTTGGTATTGAGTCCACTGATTACGATAATGAACCTGCACAAAACTCGCCCCATTTAAACCAACAGAGGCCGCATTTGCATAGGAAGGATGAAAGGCGTATAAACTCAAACCAGGATTTTGTTGGGCTGAAGAAACGAAAAAACAGCATCCTAAAATCAGCAGTAAACTGATTTTAAAGATGCTGCTATTTGTTTTATGCATTTGCATTACTGATTATTAATCAAGCATTGGCTAATTTTATATATTGCTCAAGTGCCCCTGTCATCGACGGTGCATTTGGCTTAGGCGCTTCAATATCCACAATTAAGTCTGCATCTCGTACAGCTTTCGCAGTGGTAGGACCAAACACGGCAATTCTGGTATTATTTTGTTTGAAATCTGGAAAATTCTCAAATAAAGAAGTAATTCCAGATGGACTAAAAAATGCCAAAATATCATAAAAAACATTTTCTAAATCCGATAAATCGGCAGAAACCGTTTCATACATGATCGCCTCGGTTAATTGGTAATCATTGGTCCCCATAAAATCCGGCAAGTCTTTTTGGCGCTTGTTCGAACATGGGAATAAAAATTTCTCTGTTTTATGTTTTTTAATTACTTCCAACAAATCTAAGGAAGTTCTTACTCCAACAAATAATTTACGCTTACGAATTTGAACATATTTTGCCAAATAATTTGCAGTTTGCTCCGTAATGCAAAAATATTTCATGTCTGCAGGCATTTCAATCTTCGCTTCTTTACACATTCTAAAAAAGTGATCAATCGCATGTCTGCTCGTAAAAATGACAGCGGTATGTTCAAGAATTGAAATTTTTTGCTTGCGAAAATCTTTAAATGCAATTCCTTTTACCTCGATAAAAGGCCTAAAATCAACTTTAACCCCATATTTTTTTTCAATCTCAAGATAGGGAGTTAAAGATTCAGCCGGGAAAGACTGAGTAACCAAAATACTGCTTACTTTTTTCAATCTAGCTTTTTCTACAGTTGCTTCGTTCGGCAATACACTCATAAATAGAAATAATTCAGGTTGTAATGGGTGTCATCTATTAAAATGACTGCAAATATAATAGATTTTTTTGGATTTTTCTATCCTCGTTTAGATGTATGTAGGGAAAATTAGTTGTCGAATTCCAAAGACTACAATCTGACCTTCCATAAATAGCAAATAGGCAAATAAAGTAACAGAGTTGATATGAAACGTTTTCTTAAATAAGAAAAAGAAATAGATCATGCGAATCAAAAAATAAACATTCACCACCCAAGATAAAAGTTCAATACTTGGATGCAGAGAAGGTCCTCCTAACAAATACATCAAGAAAAGGATAAAAAATAGGACGGTAAAAAATTGAATGTTTGTTTGGATAGATTTTAGGAAATGCGGAGTAGCCAACATTTCCATCTTAAATAAATTCGTAAATATCAAATAGGCCAAATATCTTCCTAGAAATAAAATAAATGCAAGTCCTGATTTCTGGAAAATAAAAACGACCGCATCCCACCACTTCATATCATTTCCTCCCAAGGTTAATACATCACTTTCTAATGGATTAATAAAAGAGTGATAAAAGGCAATATAACCCGTTAACAAACTCAGGCAAATTAACATGATGATGTTTGGGAATGAAAAAATAGTTTTTACCACAGGATCCTCTTTGTAGGCAAAACTTAACCAATCTGCAAAGCGGAAAAAGAACGAAAAGTTGCGCGGAAAGTATCGATATATCAAGGCAAAAAGAAAGATAATCAACAAGGTTCCGACAAAAAAGAAATTATCAAGCACTGCTGAAGGCCTGCTTAAAACGGAAAACAACCCTTCTTTTTCAGATACTACTGCAGAGGTCTGATAGATTTGCGTAACCTCCAAAGGAAGTCCACGTAATTGTCGATGATAAATGGTAAATACCAAAAATTTATCTGCTTGATACCTTTCAAGCAAACTATCGATTTGAATTTGATAGGTTTTTCCCGATTTAAATTCCCATTGATATACACCATTGAGAAATAAATGATAATTTTCTTTTGGAACAATTTTCAAAAACGTACCCGTTTTTTGATGGGTATCAAAAATTAAAGATTTTGATTGATACGAAAAATGCTTCGTGGCAACATAGGGGAGAAATGTTTTCCAATTAGGGGAATAAACATACCATTTTTTGGACAAATCGCCATGCTCCACCCAGGTTTTTTCGGCATGAATCGAATAACTTTTTATCAGCAATAAAAAGATAAAAAGAAATCCGCTACAGATGAATCTAACCATAGATTTTCTCTGAGCGGATTTCTTTAAACAAGGAAACATCCTTAAATTTATTTTGAACCTAAGGCTTTCAACATCGTTTCTCCAATATCAGCTGGAGAATAAACTACGTGAATACCACATTCTTTCATGATTTTCATTTTTGCTTCTGCTGTGTCATCAGCACCGCCAATAATAGCACCTGCATGACCCATACGACGACCCTTTGGAGCTGTTTGTCCGGCAATGAAACCTACAACAGGTTTTCTATTACCATCTGCTTTAATCCAACGAGCTGCCTCTGCCTCCATTCCACCACCAATCTCACCGATCATCACGATACCTTCTGTCTCCGGATCATTCATTAACAATTCTACGGCTTCTTTGGTTGTCGTTCCGATAATTGGATCTCCTCCAATACCAATTGCGGTAGTTTGACCTAAACCTGCTTTGGTTAATTGATCCACTGCTTCATACGTTAAGGTACCAGATTTGGAAACGATACCTACTTTTCCTTTTGAGAAAATAAAGCCTGGCATGATACCTACTTTACACTCATCAGCTGTCATAACACCTGGACAATTCGGACCGATCAAACGGCACGCTTTGTTTTTGATGTATTCTTTCGCCTCAATCATATCCTTTGTTGGGATTCCTTCTGTGATACAAATAATCACTTTAATTCCTGCATCAGCTGCTTCCATAATGGCATCAGCTGCAAATGCTGGTGGAACGAAAATAATCGATGTATCAGCTCCTGTGGATTGAACTGCTTCTACAACAGTATTGAAAATTGGACGATCTAAGTGCTTTGCACCACCTTTTCCTGGTGTAACTCCACCCACTACATTGGTACCATAAGCAATCATCTGCTCTGCATGGAATGTCCCTTCCGTTCCGGTAAATCCCTGAACGATGATTTTTGAATTTTTGTTTACTAAAACGCTCATTTTCTAGATTTGAATTAACTAGGCGAAAAAATTTCCTCAAAGGTACAAATAATTGATAAATTTTATCAATTACTTGAACATCAAAATCAAATAAAAAATCTTCCAAAGAAATTTGATATCTTTGAAATCAATTCCAAATACATGTTAAAGCAGCTTTTTATTCAAAATTACTCCCTCATAGAATCGTTGGATATCTCCTTCGAGCAGGGATTAACTGCAATAACAGGTGAAACTGGAGCGGGTAAATCCATTATTTTAGGTGCAATTTCACTTCTTTTAGGACAAAGGGCAGATAGCAAGTCACTTTTCGATACTTCAAAAAAATGTATCATCGAAGGATCTTTTGAGGTTTCGAATCACCTAAACTTACCACAAATCTTTGAAAAATTAGGACTTGATTATGAAGCCACATGCACCATTCGTCGGGAAATAAACCCGGCTGGGAAGTCGAGAAGTTTTGTAAACGACACACCTGTTAACCTGGATGCTTTAAAAGAAATTGGCATTGAACTCGTCGACATTCATTCGCAACAGGATACTTGGTGGATGTCTGAGCCTGAATTTTTAATCAACATGGTCGATTCGTATGCGCAGCATACGATATTACTTGAACAATATACACAACAATATGCTCACTATTTAGAAAAAAAACAGCAAGTTGCTACGCTCAAAAAATCTATAGAGGAAGGGAATCAACAGGTGGATTATTTGCAATTTCAATTGGATGAACTGGTGTCAGCTCAATTGAAAGAGCATGAATTACCGGAATTAGAAACACTCGCCCACAAGTTATCAAATGCTGAGCAAATACACGAGAAGCTAGTCGCATTGGCACATTATATTAGTGTTTCAGAGGAATCCTCCCTTCAGCAGATTAAAACAGCTTTAAGTCATGCGCAAAGTCTCAGCAAATGGTCTGATGAATATTCCTCTTGGAAAAACCGGATTGAAAGCATTTGGATTGAACTAAAAGATTTAGGGTTGGAGATTGAAAATGAGGCTGAAGATTTTCAATCTGATCCAGTAACGCTGGAAAACGCACAAAACCGTTTAGACCTCTTGCATCGATTACTCAAAAAGCATCGAAAAGATTCCGTAAAAGAATTGATCGAATGGCAGGAAGATTTAGCCCAGCAAGTGAACTTATTTAATAATTCGGATAAAGCCTTGCAAGAAGCAGCAAGTGAACTCGAAAAGGCCTTGGAAGAACTCAACAATATCGCCTCAGAACTCAGCAATAAACGTCGAGCATGTTTTGATAGCATTTCCAAAGAATTAGTTCAAACCATGCAATTATTAGGCATGGAAAACGTTCAATTTGCATGGGAATTTGAAGAAAAATCCTTCAGCAATAACGGAAAAGATCGTATACAACTATTGTTTTCAGCCAACAAAGGAAGCAGCTTGAAGCCATTCAAACAAATAGCATCTGGTGGTGAATTAAGTCGATTGATGTTGGCCATTAAAGCATTATTGGCACATAAAAAAAATATGCCAACCTTGATATTAGACGAAATAGATGCAGGTGTATCTGGAGATATTGGATTTAAAATTGCCGAAATTTTAAAAGCAATGGGTCATCATCACCAAATTATTGCTATAACACATTTGCACCAAATTGCCTCTGCCGGACAAAAACATTATTTTGTATTTAAAGATCATCAAGGGGAGAAAACTATTTCAAAAATCAAGGAATTAACCTCTGATGATCGAATTGATGAAATTGCTAAAATGATTGGAGGAAATGATGGCTACGAGTCGCTCCGAGAAAATGTAAAAAAATTATTACAAGCCGCCTCATGAAAAAAAAACTGATGATCATCTTATTGGCTGCAACAAGTTTTTCTTGCGAAAATGCACAAGAAAAAGTGTTTGACAAATTAAATGAAGAAGTAATGACAATGCATGATCAAATCATGCCAAAAACCGAAGATTTAGTTACGTTAAAAAGTCAATTAGATTCCTTATCCAAGGGACCTGATTCCACTCATGTGAAACAATTACAATCTGCTTTATCCAAAGCAGATAATTCCATGATGGATTGGATGCACCATTACTCCCTAGACAGTCTGGAAAAAATGAGTTTGAAGGATAAAATTGATTATTTGACCCTTCAGATAAACCAGTTACATGCGATTGATAAGTTAACAGACTCTACCCTCACGGCTGCGAAAAATTATGTTCAATAGATTTTCACTTTGGGTATTGATGTGTCTTTCTTTGGTATGGGTTTCTTGCGAACAAGAAAAATCCCTGCCTTACTTAGGACCAAAAGAAACGAAAGAAGTTAATGGTAAAATTGATACCATTTACCATCAAATACCTGATTTTAAATTTTTAAATCAAGATTCCGCATGGGTTTCCCAAAAAGATTTAGAGGGGAAAATCTATGTTGCCGACTTTTTCTTTACCAGTTGCCCGACCATTTGTCCAAAAATGAAAACACAAATGCTTCGGATTTACCAACGATATCTAAACAATCCGAACATCCAATTATTATCGCATAGCATTGACCCCACTTACGATCAACCTCATGTATTAAAGGCCTATGCTAATCGAATGGAAGTTGATGCAAAAAAATGGAATTTTGTCACTGGAAAAAAAGAAGATATCTATAAAATAGGACAAAAATCATACATGGTTTCTGCACAAGAGGACCCTAATGAGTCGGGTGGTTTTGTACACAGTGGGGCCTTTATTTTGGTCGACAAGCACCGGCACGTACGTGGCATTTATGATGGCACCAAGGAGCCAGAAGTCAATCAATTAATAGAAGATATTGAAATTTTATTACATGAAAAATAGTATATTTTACCTTTCGATCCTTTGCCTCTTGAGCTCGTGCATGAGCAAGGAGGAAGTGTTACATGAACAATATCGGGTGGAAGGGCTAGTCATGTATCAAAAACATTGCGAAAATTGTCACCAAGCTAATGGAAAGGGCTTTAAAAAATTATATCCTGCCCTTGTTGGCACCAATTTACTTAAACGCGTAAGTGATCAAGAAATGATTCACATGATCAAGTTTGGGATCAAGGCAGATGCAAACCACGAATTCATGCCCGGCAACAAAGAATTACAAGCCATTGAAATTGCAGAAATTGTTACGTATGTTAAAGACCTTAATGGCGTGAAAGAAGGGATTGTGGAGCAGAAAGAAGTGAGCAGAGTTAGCCAGTGAGCTAGCTCACTGGTTCACTGATCAAACCCTTGCATGACAAAAACCGAATTGGTTACTTGACGAAGTGAGTAGGATGAAAAATCTTGTGCAGCGTCCATTCCGATTCCATAAAATACTTCTTGTTTGGTTCTGATTTGAACAGGTTTTTCTGTGTATATTTTCTTTTGATCTGGCAACCAAAAAAATTCTGAGGTACGTAAGGTTTCTCCTTTCATGGGATTGTGTATGACGACATGCCCCATTAATTTGTAATAATTTTTTACGCGATCAAAACGAGCTGAATCACCCCTAATTTGCGTAGTGGTATTCCCTAGCTTATCATAAAAAAATAATTTAACTTCTTTGGGATAGACTCGATCTTCATTAAATAAGGTCAATTGTTTGGCAGTTACCATCCGAACCACAGCACGTGCAGAGTCGGAATACATCATATCGATACCATCTAATTCCGATTTTGGCCCCTTGTAATTAACCTTAGAAGCCTCTTGTCTGTCTTGACAAGCAGCAAATAAAAAAACAGAAAGCAGACAAAAGAGTAAATGCTTTCTCATCTGAAGGTTTAGTTAATTCGTTGTTTAATAAACCAAAGGTCACTAAGTGTTAAACCTAATGTAAGGCGGTGAAACTGTTCTTCTAGGCCGTTATTAGCTACACTTCCTCGCTTACCCACCTGGTAACTTAAATTTAAAAATGACAAGTTACGTAAAGGCAATCCTAAGCCAAAGGTAAAATTAGTTTCTGAGGCATATTTCCCATTGTCTAAAATAGAATAGGGAGTAGTTGCAAAATTAAAACCTGCTCGATAAGAAATACGTTTCATGTAACCAGAAACGGCTTCAAAATCAGGAATATACTCGCCACCAATTGCAATCTTATAGGTGGTGGGCAGAGTCCCTGAATTTCCTAAGAAATTATCAATTTTCGACCAATTCGTTGTTGAATAATCTACCCCGATGGTCCAATTAGCAGCCTTTTCGATACTAAATCCAAATTTAGTTGAAACAGGTAAATGCTGCGTAAATGGAGTAGCCTTTCCAACTGTATCTGCATTGACTACATTCAATCCACCCAAATCATAGGTTACAAATCGACTAATTTCTGTGGCTTGAGTAGATGATGTAAGATCCAATGTTGCCCCTAAATTTAAATACAAATCTGTTCCAATTTTAGTCTGATAAGCCGCACCACCTTTAAAGGCAAATCCAGCATAATCCATCCGCTTTTCTAACTGCACTTTATAATATTGACCATCTGACATATTTTGTGTTCCAACGCCACGAATCACATTGCCAAACAACACATTTGTTTCTAATCCTAAATAAAATCCTCTTCCAATTCGAACACCATTTGAAATACCAATTTTGGTAATATTCCCTTGACCAGAATAATTATAAATCAAACTATCAATACCCAAAACATTCAGTCGACGATATGATTTGGTCTCATACTGAATGGTACTATAAGGACTCAAAGAAAACGCTAAAGTCCATCGATTAGATACCGGTAATGAAAGCATGACATATTTGTAATTACCGCCCAAAAGTTGCTGCTTTTGACGAGCATCTTGCATACTCTTCAACTCCATGTTTACCCCCGCCTCGAATGCCGTATATCTATTTCTTGCTAATAATGCTGGATTTTGTGTATTGACATAAATACCATTGGAGGTTGCAATACCAATGCCACCCATTGCAAGCTGAGAAGGTGCAATGTTTTGATCTACTTCCCCCATTCCAATGTAAGAATAAGGAGAATTAAGTACTGTTTGACTATAAATAGGCGCCGACACAATTGTAAAAATGAGTACGATTACTGCTCTTATCAATTGCTGAGTATGTTTACTTAAATTCAATGCTAAAATCATAAATTTCAAATCCCTTTCGTCAGGGGTACTTATAAGTGTGTAAAGGTCGGAAAATTTTTCTACATTATTAAAGGATTCTCTATATTTGGTGTTAAATAATATTAAGAGATGAACACATTATCTGAATTTATACTGTTAGACCATTCGGCATTAGACCTTGGACTATTTTTAGGAACCATCCTGTTGGGTTTCATCTTTCGAAGATTATTTTCAAACACTTTTTCAAAAATTGTATATCGTTTTCTTC
The DNA here is from genome assembly GCA_041180785.1 of Bacteroidota bacterium. Lineage (GTDB taxonomy): Bacteria > Bacteroidota > Bacteroidia > Cytophagales > Spirosomataceae > Sandaracinomonas. The sequence goes on from JBEGQV010000174.1 coordinate 17,952, forward strand.
CTGAAAAAATCATCAATATTCAGGATTGTATTGATTTATTACGTAAACCTTTTGAATTATTACTTTTTTGGGTTTTTCTTTTCCTCGCCTCACAAAATTTACATATTCCTTCCAGTTGGAATTTCAAACCAGTAGGCGAATTTGGCATATTATTCATCCTTCAAAAAGCCTTCGACTCTGCTGTCATCCTAACATGCACCTGGGTCATTATCCGACTTATGAAGGTTGGCATTCTTTTCGCAACCGAAAAGTGGCAAGGAGTTGAACAAAAGTCAAAACAGCAATTTATTCCCTTCCTAAACGACCTCGCCATGGTCTTTATTATTGCTGGTTCCACTTTTGTAATCCTAGGAAGGGTTTTTCAAGTGGATGTGATGGCATTGATTACGGGATTAGGACTTGGAGGATTGGCCCTTGCCTTAGCAGCACGTGAAACATTGGAAAATCTTTTTGCATCATTTACCATATTTCTAGACCTTCCCTTTGTAGTGGGTGATACCATTCAAGCCGGGGGCATCACGGGTGATGTAGAAAAAATTGGATTCAGAAGTACTAAATTGCGGGCTGTAGATGGAAACTTAATCATGATTCCCAATCGATTGCTCACATCGCAATCCTTAGAAAATCTTTCGGAAAGACATTATAGAAGAGCAAAATTCAATTTAACATGCGACTTAAAAACTTCTCATGAACAAATTCAAGCCATCATCCCTGCCATCGAGCTACTCATTTTAGAAGAACCCTTGTGCAAAAAGAAAGCCCCCAAAATTGTCTTTGAGGGCTTTGGTCCGTATTCTTTAGATATTTCTGTGACGCTTTGGGTCAACACAGCTGATTTCACTAAATTCCAAACGGTTAAACAAACAATCAATTTAAATATTCTGAAATTACTTCAAGAAAAGCAAATCAGCTTAGCTAGTAGTGTTGCTTAAAGAGATTTCAAATATTTGATTGACATTGGAACATATTCCAATTCGTGTTCACTTTCGTCTTCAATAAATAAGTGCTTCACTCCGTTTTTCTTAGCTAATTTAATGATTGTTTTCCAATCGCCTTGTCCTGTACCTACTGGCACATCATTTTCAGCTGGAGTACCTCCTGTCAAATTACCTACAACACCTTTTTTCAAATCTTTCACGTGCATTAATTTGAAACGATTTGGATATTTTTTCAACAATTGCACAGGCGCTTCTTGTCCACCACCGTGCATAGTCCATAAAACATCCATTTCAAAATTCACATATTCAGGATCTGTATTTTTAATGATATAATCTAAATAGGTTCCATCTTCATATTTATGAAATTCATAGCCATGATCATGATAACAAAAGGTGATGCCATTCTCTTTAAAGATTTTACCTGCACGATTAAAAGCCTTAACGGCTTTTTGTGCATCTTCAAAGGTGAAATCGGTTCCTTTGTGAGGTATCCAAGCACACATAATAAACTTAGCCCCCAAGGTTTTTGCATTGGCAATCACTTGCGTTAAATCTTTTTCTAAATCATCAAAATTAACCCCAGTAGAAGGGATAGAAATACCTCTTTTATCACATTGTGCCTTAAATTCTTCCAAGGTCATCCCTTTCACGCCTCCGCCTTCTAATTCGGTGATACCCATTCCTTGAATAATATCCAAGGTTTTGATCGCATCATTCGGAAAATGCTTTCTAAACGTATAAGCTTGCACGCCAATTGGGTAGGTGTACAATTTCTGTGCCTGTGCACCTAAGGAAAGTAGTCCTAAAACCAACATTCCGATCATTGAATTTTTTTTCATGTTTATAGATTTTTACGATTTAACTGATCCACAGCATAATTTGCAGCCCTTGCTGTTAAGGCCATAAAAGTTAAGGTTGGATTTTGTGTTCCCACAGAAGGCATACAAGCCCCGTCCGTTACAAACACATTTTTGCAGGCATGTAATTGATTCCATTCATTCAACAAGGAAGTTTTTGCATCTTTTCCCATGCGAACACCGCCCATTTCGTGAATGTCGGCCCCAGGCGGATTATGACTATCACGAACAGAAATATTTTTATATCCTGCACGTTCAAACATTTCTCCCATTTGGGTTTTAAAATCTTCTACCATTTTATCATCATTTTCCTTCCATTCGCAAGAAAAAACAATTTGTGGGATACCATATTTATCTTTTAAGGATTCGTGTAAACGGATATGATTTTCTTTAACCGGTACTGTTTCGCCCATCATCCAGGTGGATATATGCCAATCACCTAATTTTCGTGCAAGTAAATTATTTCTTAAATCATCACCAATCCCTTCTCTCGAAGAATACTCACCTCTTCCACCACCCACACCTACGGCATAACCTCTTAAAAAATTGGTCTCCTGTTCATATAAATTTCTGAAGCGAGGCATATAGGCATAGGTTGGACTACCTCCTGCAGTTTTAAATTCCTTTAAACCCTCAAAAGATGCACTCGCACTTCCTCTGTAGTTGTGCCATGCAATGTGTGTACCCAACAAACCGTTGTCGTTACCCAATCCATGCTCAAATCGAGAGGATTTGGAATTCATTAAAATGGCATTTGAATTGATGGTGGATGCATTTAAAAAGATGATTTTCGCATAATAGGCAATCATTTCTTTGGAATGCGCATCAATAATATTTACCCCTATCGCTTTTTGTTTGGAAGCATCATAAATAATAGAATGCACCACGGCATGGGTTTTAATAGTTAATTTTCCCGTCTTCATGGCCCAAGGCAAGGTAGAGGCATTGCTACTAAAATAGCCCCCATATACACAGCCACGTACACACATGCGCTGACTCAAGCAACGACTTCTACCCTGTTGCGTATGGATTTCTTGTGGGTCCGACAAATGGGCACAACGTGCACCTATGACATTTCTGTTTTTATAATTTGATTCAACAGATTTTTTAAAATGATCCTCTACACAACTCAAATCAAATCCTTTTTGAACGATGCTATCGGGTAAATTAGGCAAGCCATCCTTGAAACCAGATACTCCAATAAATTTCTCTACATGATCATACCAAGGTGCTAAATCTTTGTATCGTATGGGCCAATCGATGGCGAATCCATCACGCTGGGGACCTTCAAAATCCAAATCAGACCAGCGCTGGGTTTGTCGAGCCCAAAGTAAGGATTTCCCTCCTTCATGATAACCACGAATCCAACGAAAAGGTTTTTCTTGCACAATAGGCTGCTCCTCATCAGGCAATGCCCAATGAATGGTTTCTTCTCGCAAAAAAGAAGATTCTGAAATCCCTTTTTTCTTTTCAAGTGGCAAGGTACCTAAATGCTGAAATTCCCATGGTGCTTTGGAGGCCGTTGGGTAGTCGGTAATGTGTTTGACCGGTCGACCGCGCTCCAATACCAAGGTTTTCAACCCGCGTTCGGTTAATTCTTTGGCAGCCCAGCCACCACTAGCCCCAGAACCAATGACAATAGCATCAAAGGTGTTTTTTGCTTTTGTATCGATGTTAAAATTTGCCATAACTATACGTTTACACAACCTTTAAAATAACCTGGCGCCATTTCATATCCATAAAAATTCGTTAATACATATTCCGAATTTGTATAGGCTAAAATAGTTTGACTTCTTACAAAATCATAAAACCATTTTTGGCTATCACTTGCCTTTAAATTAAGCAGCATTTGCTCTCGTTCCAATTGATTCTTCAAGGCAAACCCTTGATTTTTCAAGAAATCAATCCCCGTTTGAACTTTTTCTTGTTCATTTTTGTTTAAACAATCTTGGACGTATCGATCCAAATACAAGACAACCCCCACTCCCTTTGCGCCTTTTTGTTTTCCTTCTGGAATAAACGTACTGCTGATTAAATCTAAAATGGCTTTCGATTGATTGTCTAAATAGCTTTGTTGTCCAAAGATTTCCTTTGACCAAGCGGTTAAAGGAAACATCAAGGCACTTGCGCCTAATCCTTTAATAAGTTCTCTTCTTTTCATCTTAATAAGTGGCTCTTCCGCCTGAAATATCAAATAAAAATCCTGTCGTAAACGTGCATTCTGGAGAAACTATCCAAGCTGAAATCTTGGCTACTTCTTCAATTTCTCCTAATCGACCCATCGGTATTTTTGCCACCATGTATTCCAACTGCTTCGGATCTGTATCCGCATTCATGGCCGTTTTAATTACAGCTGGCGCTAAACCATTGATTGCAATGCCAGACGTAGCATATTCTTTTCCGATGGCTTTGATGATACTGATTACCGCACCTTTAGAGGCAGAATAACCAATCATGCCCGGATTCCCTTCTTTACCTGCCATAGATGCTAAGAGTAAAATACGTCCATATTGATGTTTTTCCATAGCAAATATGGCGTATTTGGTCATTAAGTAGGTACCTTTCTGATTGACTTGGTAAAGTCGATCGAAATCTTCCGTTGAATAATCGGTGATTTTAGTGCTGGTTGGCCCCACAATTCCTGCACAATTCACCATCACGTGAATTTGTCCAAATTTTGACTCCGCCTGTTGGTATACTTTTTTGACATCTTCTTCATTCGAAACATCTGCCAAAATACCCATCACCGGGTAACCTTCTGATTGAAATTCAGCTACCGTGGCATCCAATGTTTTTTGATTG
>JBEGQV010000175.1:0-6354 GCA_041180785.1 Bacteroidota bacterium
ATCCCTGAATATTCCGTATGGAAACCCCCAACTAATTCAGATTCTGCTTCTGGAATATCAAATGGAGCGCGATTAGCCTCTGCCAAGCTAGCAATGAAAAAAATAACAAATAAACCAAAAAACAAGGGCATGCGAACGATATTCCACGTTAGAATACCACCAATTGTGGTAACTTCTATACCAATAGGTTTAAGTCCAAATAAATAATTTTCCGTTCCGGAAAATATTCCTTGCTGCAACACAATTTCTTGCAAATTAAGACTTGAAGAAAAAATTACAACACATAAAATACACAAACCCATTGGAATTTCGTAGGAAATCAATTGAGCAGCAGAGCGAATAGCCCCTAAAAGAGAATACTTATTATTAGAAGTCCATCCTGCTAAAATGATACCAATACTATCCAAGGAGACAATTGCCATCAAAAGCATGACACCCATATCCGTTGAACTTCCTTGTAGCAACTCACCAGCACTTAATGGAATGACAGAGAAAGCGCCAAAAACAGCAATAAAAATGATCCATGGAGCTAGCAAAAACAATCGTTTTTGAGCTAAAGCTGGAACAATATCCTCTTTTTGAAAAAGCTTCAATAAATCAGCAAAAACTTGCAATAACCCCCACTTTCCTACTTCCATCGGCCCCAATCGGTCTTGAAAAAAAGCAGATAATTTACGTTCCACATATACACCAATCACCACATTGATGGTCAGTATAGCCAAACATAAAAGTAGGGAAATCCACATGTTATAAACTATTCAAAGCGTTTAGGAAATCAGCTTTTAAATCCTCAATATCCTCTAATCCAACTGCAATACGAACCAATCCTTCGGTAATTCCAACAGCTGCCCTGTCTTCCGGACTAATTTTAGAATGTGTTGTAGAGGCAGGATGCGTCAAAATAGTACGTGTATCACCTAAATTCGGAGAAATGGATACAATTTTTAAGGCTTTAGAAAAAGCTAAAACTTTATCAAATCCACCTTTTAAATCTAATGTTAAAATACCCCCACCATATTTCATTTGTTTTTTAGCTAAATCAAATTGTGGATGGCTTGGTAAAAATGGATATTTTACCGCATTTAATTTTGGATGATTTTCCAGTGTTTGAGCCAAATTTAGCGCATTCTCCGAATGCTTTTGCATACGTAATTCTAAAAGCTCCAAGCTTTTAGACATCACCCAGGCATTGAAAGGAGATAAACTAGGTCCTGTGTGTCGTGCAAAAAAACGAATTTCTTGAATGTATTCCTTTTTTCCACAAATTACTCCGCCAAGAACTCTTCCTTGACCATCAATATATTTAGTTGCCGAGTGAATCACTAAATCAGCACCCAATTCAATTGGATTTTGCAAAATGGGTGTAGCAAAACAATTATCAACAGCTAAAATAATATTCTTACCCTCTTTCACTTTGGCTAATGCTACTAAATCAATTAATTCAAGTCCCGGATTACTTGGACTTTCACAAAAGAAAAATTTAGTATTCGATTGAATCGCTTTTTCCCAAGCAGAAATATCAGCTCCTTCCACAAACGTACAATCGATACCCCATTTAGCGGTAATTTTTGTTAAGATTTGAATAGCCGAGCCAAATAAGGCACTTGATGCCACCACGTGGTCACCTGATTTTAACAATCCAGCCATAGAGGCAAAAATAGCAGCCATTCCTGTTGAAAAAGCCAATCCATCCTCTGCTTTTTCGAACATGCACATTTTCTCTACAAATTCATCCACATTGGGATTCATGTAACGCGAGTAAATGTTTCCTTGTTGCTCATCAGCAAAGATTGCACGTCCTTGTTCTGCATCTTCAAACGTAAAACTAGATGTTAGATACAAAGGAACTGCATGTTCTCTGTTTTGAGAGCGTTCAGCTTGAATTCGAATTGCTTTGGTTTGTCTTTTCATGCACATTTTCAATTATCCTACAAAACTAATAGATATTGTTTAGAATTTGCCCTATAAATCAGTAAATACTTTTGGTAAATTGCTTTATATATTTGTTATAAACTTAAAAAAAATATGAAAAAACTAATACTCTCTGTTTTGGTTATTGGAATGGCAATCCCATTTCAAGGAATTTCTCAAAAATGGACGAAATTATTTGATGGAAAAACCTTAAATGGCTGGAAACAATTAGGAGGTAAAGCTACTTATGAGGTAAAAGATGGAGCCATTGTGGGCACCACTGTTGAAAAAACGCCCAATTCTTTTTTGGCTTCAGAAAAAGAATACGGTGATTTCGTTTTAGAACTAGAATTGAAAGTTGACAGTAAAATGAACTCTGGGGTTCAGTTCCGTTCATTGTCGAAACCAGATTATTTAAATGGAACAGTTCATGGCTATCAATGTGAGATTGACCCTTCAGACAGAGGATGGTCGGGAGGCATCTATGATGAATCGAGAAGAGGATGGTTATACACCAATGAAATCCATCCTGAAGCAAAAAAAGCATTCAAAAGGGATGAATGGAATAAATACAGAATTGAAGCAGTAGGTAACATTATTCGCACATGGATCAATGATCAACCTGTTGCTTATTTAGTGGACGACATGACAGCCTCAGGATTCATTGCTTTGCAGGTTCATGCGATTTATGCCGACATGAAACCAGGAATGCAGGTAATGTGGAGAAATATTCGCATTCAAACAGGTAAGGACATTCAAACAAGACCCGTAGATGGTACAACACCTGTAGAAAATTATTCACAAAACACGCTTTCTCCGCAAGAAGAAGCGATGGGTTATAAATTATTGTTCAATGGTAAAGATTTGAACAATTGGAGAGCAGCCTTCAAAGAAAGCGCTCCGCCAAGTGTTTGGACAGTTGAAAATGGCGTATTGCACGTAAATTCATCTGGAGGTGCTGAGTCGACAAATGGTGGCGATATCCTTTCAAAGGATACATTTAAAGCATTTGAATTAGATTTTGATTTCAAATTAACTGAAGGTGCTAATTCAGGTGTGAAATATTTTGTAAATGAAACCTATCAATCAGGAAAATCAGCTATTGGTTTAGAATATCAGGTATTAGATGATGCAAAACATCCTGATGCAAAATTGGGTACGGAGGGAAATAGAACCATGGCAAGTTTATATGATTTGATCCCATCTATTAAAATTGAAAGAAGATTTCAAAAGAAAATTGGCGAATGGAATAAAGGTCGTATCATTGTCTATCCAAATAACCATGTGGAACATTGGTTAAATGGATTCAAAGTTTTAGAATATGAAAGAGGTGGACCAGCATACAAAGTTTTAGTGGCACATTCGAAACACCATGTATGGCCTGGATTTGGAATGATGGAAAGAGGACCAATTTTATTGCAAGAACACGGAGATTCTGTATATTACCAAAATATTAAAATTAGAGAAATTAAATAGCTCAAATAAAACCTTTTTAACCCATGAAAAGAAGAGAATTTATTGAAAAAACAAGTTTAGCTTCTTTAGGCACGTTTGCCTTTAGTCCTAAATCGTACAGCAAAATTTTAGGTGCAAATGATCGTGTACGAGTGGCATGCGTTGGTTTTTCCGACCGTCACAGAGCTTCGCATGTACCCCCTTTTAAAGCGTTGGCTAAGGGGATGAATTTTGAAATGGTAGCCCTATCTGACCTTTGGAACAGAAGAAGAGAAGAAGGAAAAGCCTTTTTAGAAAAAGAATTAGGTGGTAATATCACAACCTACAGAAACAATGATGAATTGTATGCTGCTAAAGGAATTGATGCTGTATTTATTTCAACAGCCGATTTTCAACATGCCTTACATACGATTGAAGCTGTAAAAGCTGGTTGCGATACGTATACAGAGAAACCTTTAGCTGAAACAATGGAAGATGCAAGAGCTGTTTTAAAAGCGGTGAAAGATTCTGGCAAAATTGTTCAAATTGGTTCTCAAAGACGTTCTGGAGCTAACTATTGGGCTGCAGATGAATTTATCAAATCGGGTAAATTTGGTGACATCAAAATGGTGGAATTAGTTTGGAATGTCAATCAACCAGGAAGATGGAGAAGACCAGCCTTAACCAAAGATTTAAAAGAATCAGATATCGACTGGAAACGTTTCTTGATGAATCGTCCGGCTGACACCTTTGATCCACGTAAATACTTAGAATATCGCTTATTCTGGCCATATTCTTCAGGAATTCCGGGACAGTGGATGTCGCACCAAATTGATACCGTACACTGGTTCTCAGGCTTAGCACACCCACGTTCTGCAGTTGCTAATGGAGGGATTTATCAGTGGCAAGATGGTCGTAAAAATGCTGATACCATGACAGTAGTATTTGATTACGGCCCATTAAACGACATGAGCAAAGGTTTCCAAGTACAATTTACCTCTCGTTTCTCAAACGGAGCAGGTGGTACGAAAGAAATTTATTACTCGAACGGTGGTGAACTAAATTTAGATACCAACATGATTTCGCCAAATGGTGGATTATCAGAAAGAGAAGCGAAAGCAATGGGCATGCAAGCGAATTTGTTACCAAGCATGAAAATTGAAGGAGCTTCAAAGGTTGCTACAGATGCTAATACAGGAGGCGATGAATTAACCTTCAACCACATCAAAAACTGGATGGAATGTGTTCGTTCTCGTAAAACACCAAATGCGCCAATCGAGGCGGGTTACCAACATTCAATTGCAACAATTATGTCGAACGCCGCTTATCGGACAGGACAGCGCGTTACTTTTAACGAAAAAACGCAAGAAGTAATGGCTGGAGATAAGGTGTTTAAGTACTAAAAATTGAAGAATCGGAGAATCGAGGAAACTAAGAAAAAAAGGTGGAGGAAAATTTCTTCACCTTTTATTTTTTGGAGTCATAGCCCGATTAAACTAGCACCTAAATTTTTATCAGACAACTTTTATTTAAAACCATTAACTTACAGGGGGAAAGGGGCGCAATTGTCCCCTAAAAAATTTCATAATTAATTCCTAACAACTTCTTGATAATCGATTACCTTAAATTTCTTCAGTTCTACCTTCGACAAGCTCAGGGACCAAGTTCTTATGTTTCAAAGTACTTCAGTTCTAAAATTCTTCAATTCTTCAGTTCTTCAGTTCTAATATTCTCAAATTCTTAGTAATATTGTAGAAACAAATCTGCATCGCTGATGTCTCAAATTTCAACCAATACTAAAAAGGATTTATATATGCACATTGCCATAATTATTGCAATGGCTTTTGTATTCTTTTTTGGATTTTTCTTTGTGTATTTACCATGGAGCACGCATCACGGAGAAACCATCAAAGTTCCAAATTTAAAAGGAATGAACATGGAGCAGATGGAAGATTTACTTGATGAAAATAATTTAACCTACGAAATTTCAGATTGTACATTTACGGCTGACAAGCCCCCACTTACAATTCTTTCTCAATATCCACTTCCAAATGCTTTGGTAAAATCAGGAAGAAAAGTGTACATCACCATCAATTCAGAAACGCCTCCGATGATCAAGATGCCTGGTATCATTGGATTATCGGTAAGAAGTGCTGAACAACAATTAGTGATTGCCGGATTGAAAAAAGGTTTGGTGCATGAAATCAATGATCCGCGTGTAAAAGAGGTTATTGAAATCCAAGTAAATGGAAGAAAAATTGAACCTGGAGCTGCTATTCCAAAAGGCACAATGGTGGATTTATTCATAGGAAATGGTACTGCTGATGTAGAAATAGAGATGCCTGATTTAACAGGTAAACCGTTAGATGAGGTAAATATCATCCTTGCAGGCATGAACCTAAAAGTTGGTAAAGTTACTTACGAAGCAAACGATCAAGTTGCAGCAGGCAGTGTTTTCAAGCAAGCATGCGCGACTTGTACGGGCACAACCGTAAAGCCAGGAGATTTAATTGATTTATGGATAGCAGGAAGCGGGGAATAAAATAGATATAAGTTATGGGTTATGGGTTATGGGTTTTATGTTAAATAGCTTTATCCCATAACTCATATCCCATAACTCATAACCCATAACTCATAACTCATAACCCATAACTCATAACCCATAACTCATAACTCATAACTTAAAAAGATGGAAGATATAACAGTAGAAGAATTAAAGAGGCGAATAGACGCCAAGGAGAAATTAAACATCATTGATGTCCGTGAAGAGCATGAATTTGATGAATTCAATATTGGTGCCACTTTAATCCCATTAGGAGAACTTCCTGATCGTTTGGAGGAAATTGATCAATTCAAAGACGAAGAATTAATCATACACTGCCGCTCAGGTGCACGCTCGGGAAGAGCCAAAGATTTTTTAGAGATGCAAGGATTTTCGAAAGTAAGAAACCTGTTAGGCGGGATGCTTGCTTGGCAACTTTAGTTATGGGTTATGGGTTATGAGTTATG
>JBEGQV010000176.1:0-4459 GCA_041180785.1 Bacteroidota bacterium
AATTCACGTTCTTTGTTTGCTGATTGATTTGTAGATAAGTTGTGAAAAACAATTTATTGGTAAAAGTGACGTCTACTTTAGGACGAATAATCCAAAATTCTGCATTCAATTTTTTCTGCACTACACCCGCCTCGTTACGTAATTCAACATCAGTGATATTGTTATAATCTAAGGCTACAGAAAAATTTACATAGGGTTGAAAACGATATCCAATTTCGGACGTTATACCTGTCCGAGAACCATTTGCATAATAACCTCCAAATCGCGTATTTACACTGTAGGTTAAGCGTTTGATAGGTGAGCTCATGTAATTCAAGCCAACAGATTTCCAGGAATGTTCCGTTCCGGTTTTCAATTTTTCGTTTCCTACTCGAGTAGCATCAAAATCATACAACAATTTGATAAAATCTGTTGCGGTCCAAAAAGTTATGCCCGCGCGATCCTTGAAAATGATATCTGTGGACCAGGCGTTGGTATTATCCGTTAAGGCTCCGGCCAAATTCCAATATCCTACCACTAATAATTTGGTTTGCGCATAAAACAATTTCGATTGTTTGTTTTTTGGGTAAAATATATGGCCAAATTCCGGATTAATGTTGAAATAATTTACACGAGGCACATATCCAACCTCCGGATTATAGTTGTCACCCACCCATTGGTGCCTCCAAATGGCAATCCAATTGTTGTCTTTGTAGGATAAGTTTAAGGCGTGGGCAAAACTCCTGTCGCTTTGAATAGGACTAAATGATTGATAATAGAAAATTTTTCCATTCAAATAATTGTTTGCAGAGGCTAAATTATATTCGAAACCTAGGTTTCGGTTGAACTCTTTAAATCCATTTTTTTTCTGCAAATCGGTGTCGATGTTCGACAATTTATTGACAAAAAATACACCCACATTTGAACGAGCAAACAATTTTCGCTGAAAACTCATCATCGAATAATTTTGAGTCGGTACTCCTTTGGCATCAATTCGTTCAGATTGCACATTCAATAAGCCGATGCGCCAATCTTTGGTCAACTTTCCACTCAAACGTGCCCCATAAGTAATCGGAGTTTGTTCATAAATACCGGTAGAAGCATTATAAGCCAATCCGATTCTTCTGGAAAAAAACGGACGAATGGTTTCGGTTCCGAAACCATCAAATAAATCTGAATTTTCTATAAAAAATTGACGTTTTTCAGGATAAAACAATTCAAATCGATCCAAATTAGTTTGTTGACGGTCTACGTCTACTTGGGAGAAATCCGGATTCAAGGTCATATCTAAATTCAAACTTGAAGTCACTGCCACCTTGATATCTCCGCCTATTTGATTTCTTGCCGTCTGTTTTGAATTATCAAAATCTATCGTGTTGCCACTTAACATATATGGAATAATCGAAATATTTTTTTTCGGGGCAGGTGGAGTTGTATCCCACACCAACACACCGGCATAGGCCAAAGAAGCAGTTGGGAATTGTTTTGGAACCGGTGCCCAAGCGGATTTTTCTTTTTCTCGGGTATCCAATCGACTAAAATTAATTCCCCATACTTTCGAATTATCTTTATATCGAATGGATTTGAAAGGAATGGCCGCTTCCCAAATCCATGATGTTGCATTATAGGTTGTGGAAGATTCCCATTTATTATCCCAATTTAAATTCATTTTGGCACCTTCCGACATCTGTCCATCCCACTGAGCTCCTGCTGCATTTGCACCAAATGAAAATCCGGTAGTTTTATCATCAAAGGTGTCAATAAACACCAAAAAATTATCATTATTACTAAAGTTGAAATCTCGCTTCAAGGACTCCACCACAAACGGTTGACCAGGTTTTAAAAAACATTCAGCAGATATGTACAAATATTTATCATCATAGGCCATTCGAACATCTGTTCGGACATTGGCACAGAGGGTGTCAAACGGATTGCACATATAAAAATCGGATGCTAATGCTGCTTCTGACCACGTTTGATCGTTTAATAATCCATCTATTTTAATGGGACTTGAGGCCTTTTTAATATGCATTTGAAAATTTGCATTCTTTCGAACAGATTGAGCTGAAATTTGGAATGTTACAATCGATAAAAAGAGAATGACGAATAGATATATGATACGCATAAAATAGGCTTAAGTTCTTGCAAGATAAAGGTTTTTTGAAAACTTTTTATTTGTATTTATCAGGTATTATGAAAATCGTTTTGCTTACATTATTTTTGCATCAAATTAAATCATTATGGGAAGAGCATTTGAATTTAGAAAAGCTAGAAAATTTAAAAGATGGGGCCAAATGGCCAAAACATTTACAAAAATTGGCAAGGATATTGTAATTGCTGTAAAAGCAGGAGGACCAGATCCGAACTCCAATTCTCGTTTACGGGCCATCATTCAGAATGCCAAGGCGGTCAACATGCCTAAAGATAATGTTGAACGAGCTATTAAACGTGCCACATCAAAAGAACAAGAAGATTACAAAGAAATTGTATATGAAGGATATGGTCAACACGGCATTGCGATCTTAGTTGAAACAACTACCGACAATATTAACAGAACAGTTGCTAACATCCGTTCAGCCTTCACCAAATGTGGGGGTTCTTTAGGAACACAAGGCATGTTAGATTTTATTTTCACCAGAAAATCGGTTTTTAAAATTGCCAATGCACCCGAAATTGATTTGGAAGAGTTAGAATTTGAATTAATCGACTTAGGGGTAGATGAAGTTTTCTTGGATGAAGAAACAAATCAAATCAATATTTACGGAGAATTTACTTCTTTTGGAGCCATTCAAAAATTCTTAGAAGGTAAAGGATTTGAATTATTAGGAGCAGACTTCGAACGGATTCCTAATGAAACCAAAGACTTAACAGATGAACAAGCAGCAGACATCGAAAAACTAATTGATCGATTAGAAGAAGACGATGATGTGCAGAATGTGTATCATAATATGGGTTAAAAGTGAGCTAGATCACTTTCAACTTATAAAGGTACGGGGCCTTGTGTGCCCCACCCGTAAATTTCTTTTCGATCCGATCAAGAATATCCATACTCAACATCTTACGTTGAAAGTTCGTTCGGACTAGTTCTTTCCCTAAGATTACCTCATATACTTTCTGCAATTCTGCCATCGTAAAGGTTTCTGGCAGTAAGTTAAAGGCTAACAATTGCGTATCTAATGACCAACGCAAACGCTCTAAGGCCTTTTCAATGATGATATTGTGATCTAAAAATAATTCTGGCACTTGGTCGACATCCACCCAATTGGCATCAGATGAGAGTTCATCTGGATGAACGTTCACTTTTTCAATGTCTACTAAAGCGAAATAGCCAATGGTTATGTATCGATCCGAAAGCCACTCAAAATATTCTTTGGGTCGACCCATGTCGACGTTTACTTGTTGATGTTCTTCTTTTGCCGTTTCATTGCGCTTGACATCCCCAAAAGTATAAAACTGCTCCAAGTAGATATCTTTTAGCCCAGTGCGATCGAACAAAATACGCTTTGCTGCATCATCAACATCTTCCTCTGGTGCAACAAAACCACCCGAAATACATTGAACTTTTGAATTATTGAAAGTTAGTAATAAAACTTTCAGGCGATTATCTTTAAAACCAAAAATAACGCAATCGACAGAAACATAAGGCAACCAAGGACGCTTGACAGCATCAACAATAACACTCATAAATTTATTTTACCTTATTTTGTTGAATAAAGGATTTTATTTGCGCAGCAAAAATTCCATATCCCTTATCGTTCAAATGTAATTTATCTGCTACAAAAATATCTTGCATTAAAGTTCCATCCGATAAATAAAATGGATTGTGCATATCTAAGTAAAACAACTTTTTGTCTGTTTTTACTACTTCTTGGATGAGCGAATTTAATTTTCGTTGTTTTTCTACCAAATTGGTACGTAAAATACTTGGACGAGCTGCTACAAAAACTAATTTAGTCTTAGGCAACACTTTTTTTAGTCGAGCCGTAAAATCAAGAAATTCGTCTCGAATTTCTTCTGGACTTTGTCCTTTTGCTAAATCATTATCTCCTTCATACAAAAAAATCCAAGCAGGTTGGTATTTCACCACCATTCGATCAAAATAATACAAGGCATCCTTTAAGGTTGACCCTCCAAATCCGCGATTAAAAGCCGGAATACCTGCCATGTCTGCATCAAAATTTTTCCACAAACGAAAGCTTGAGCTACCTAAAAATAATATTTGTCCTTCTTTAGGCATCGATAAGGAATCTTGCTTTTCATAAGCAACAATTTCTCTTTCGAAAGGATTTTGAGCGAAAATACTTACACTATGAAGTAAAAATGCGAATAGTAAAAATCTTTTCATTGTCTTATTCATTAGGATATGTTAAACCAATTTGTCTTCTAATTTCATCTAATAGGGCCATGATTTCAGTAGAATGCTGATGAGAAACCCATTCGTTTTCTAATTTACCAGCTCGTAAATCTGCCTGAACGGCCT
>JBEGQV010000177.1:0-10694 GCA_041180785.1 Bacteroidota bacterium
TGATCAATGTCAAGAACATGAACACAGACCCTAAGAAAGGATTCATCCCCGTAACAAACATATGGTGTGCCCATACGATAAAGGCTAACACGGTAATACCCATCATTGAACCGATCATGGCACGGTAACCAAAAATTGGTTTACGTGCATTGGTAGCAATAACTTCAGAAGTCATACCCAATGCAGGTAATAATACGATATATACTTCTGGGTGTCCTAAGAACCAGAATAAGTGTTGGAACAAAATTGGAGATCCACCCACATTCGGTAAAGCCTGTCCTTGAATATAAATTTCTGACAAATAGAAAGATGTACCAAAACTTCTATCAAAAATCAATAATAAGGCGGCAGAAAGTAATACAGGGAAGGATAATAAACCCAATACAGCTGTAAAGAAGAATGACCAGATAGTTAATGGCATTCTTGTAAAATACATACCACGTGTACGCAAGTTAATGATGGTCGTAATATAGTTTATACCACCCATTAAGGACGACACAATAAAGAGTGCCATAGCAATTAACCACATGGTTAAACCTAATCCAGAACCTGGCATCGATTGAGGCAAGGCAGATAATGGAGGATAAATCACCCATCCTCCTGAAGCAGGTCCTGTTTCTAAAAATAATGAACAGAACATGATGACAGATGACAAGAAGAAGAACCAATACGACAACATATTGATAAATCCAGAAGCCATATCACGCGCTCCAATTTGCAGTGGAATCAAGAAGTTGGAGAATGTACCAGATAAACCAGCAGTTAAAACAAAGAATACCATGATGGTACCATGCATCGTTACAAGAGCAAGGTAAAATTCTTTATCCAATTTACCAGATTCATCAATCCAGCCTCCCAAGATTGGTTTTAACCATTCTAAGTTCAAATCTGGGAAACCCAATTGTAAACGGAAAAGGATGGATAAAGCGCCACCAAAGAATGCCCAAATAATACCTGTAATCAAGTATTGCTTTGCAATTACTTTATGGTCCTCAGAAAAGATATACTTTCTGATAAACCCTAATTCATGGTGCTCGTGATCATGATCGTGATCGTGTCCGTGTGAATGTATTGCGTCTACTGTTGACATATTATTCTAGATTTTCTAAATTCTCTTAAATTATTTTAAACTAACTGCTTCTTCAGTTGCAGTACTATCCGCAGCCACTGGCTCAGCAGAAATATATTTTGAAGCCTTTGCTTTTAAATTAGCAGGTACTTTATCCAAATATGTTGGATTCAAGGTCAAAAATGGCTTTTGTTCTTTTTTCCATTTTTCATAATCTGCAGGCTCATCAACAAAAACAGTAATTGCCATACCAAAGTGACCTCTACCACAAATTTCTGTACAGTTTAATTTAAAGTTAAAGTCAGGATTGTTCAATTTAGCTCGCATTTCATCGGTTGAAACAGTTGGTGTAAACCAAAAACGTGTTGGCATACCAGGCACTGCATCCATTTTCACACGATGATAAGGTAAATACACAGAGTGTAAAACATCTTGTGCTTTGATTTTCAATAACACTGGCTTTCCTTTTGGTAAGTGTAATTCAGTTGCAGTAAAATCATCATATGAATTTTTATCCGTCATATCGATACCAATACTATTTGTATCATCAATTAACTTATAATTTGAATTACCTAATTCTTGGTCATCATTACCACCATAACGTACATACCAACCAAATTGGTGTCCAGTGATTTCAATCACTTCCGAAACACTTGGTGCAGGACCCGTGATGTCTCTCCAAGTTCTCCAACCTGTAAATACCAAAACAGCCATAACCACTGCAGGAACAATTGTCCAAATAATTTCTAACTTATGATTAACTGGATAGAAAGTTGCTTGATTACCTTTTTTATGACGATAAGCGAATGCAAAGAACATTAATAAGGTATTGGTAACGAAAAACGCAAGTGTTACAATGGCCATTGAAACCCAAAACATTTTATCTGTAACCAGACCATGCTCAGAGGCAGCTTCTGGTAGAAAATTTGGTCGAGATTTTAAAAATGACCAAGAACCTAAAACTGTTCCAAGTAACCAGAATATAATAAATCCGATTGCATTTGTGTTATTGGTTGAGTCCAATGGAGAATTCTCATTCTCGCCTCCCTTAAGTTTATTGCTTAAGCCAGCACTTTTGCTAATAACAGCAAAAGCTAGAGCTAAAAATACAATTGACAAAATCCCAATTAAATAATTCATATGTTTAAATTTTGAATCGTTTTAAAATTTTTTCGATCTTAAATATCGTGATGCAATGCCTCTGGCAAGAACGGATGATTTTTAGCCACCAAACTTGACTTTGTCAATTGATCAGAAATTACATAAATAAAGGCCGAAGCGAAAACAGTTACCATACCAAATTCAACTAAACCAAATCCACCATGTTTTCCTAAAACACCTGGCATGATCATTTGATAGAAGTCGATATAGTGTCCAACGATGATAAACGAACAAGCAATTTTCAAGAAAATACGAGTTCTTTTAGCATCACGTGTCATCAAGATCAAGAACGGAAAGAAAAAGTTGAAGAAAATATTCAAAATTTCAGAAGTCTTATAAATTTTATTGTGACCCTCCCAACGCTCTAAGAAATAAATCGTCTCTTCTGGCAAGTTCGCATAGTAAATCAACAAGAACTGTGAGAACCATACATAAGACCAAAAAATAGAGAAGGCAAACATAAACTTACCTAAATCATGCAAATGATTTTCCGTAACATATGCCATATATCCTTTATCCTTCAGATATAAAATCGTTAAGGTAATAATTGCTAAACCGGTTACATGCCAAGATGAGAACATGTACCATCCAAACATTGTAGAAAACCAGTGCGTATCAATCGACATCACCCAATCCCATGCAGACATAGACGAAGAAATACCCATTACCACAATGAAACCAGTAGCAATTTTAACCATAGAAGTAAAATGCTCATTTCCACCTTCTAAATCTTCTTGGATTGACTTCTTTCTCATCATTGTCCAAAGAACCAACCACAAAATAAAGAATGCGCACATACGTGCTACAAAGAACGTCTTGTTCAAATAACCAGACTTTCCTGCTATAATTTTATCATAGCTTTCACTTCCAACTTCCGTTACTCCGTGGTGCATCCAATGGAAGATCACATCTCCTTTAAACAAGAATACCAATAATAGAATAGGGAAAGTAAAGAACAAAAATTTTGGAAATGCTTCTGGAATACGCTTTACCACTGAAGACCAACCCGCTTTTGCTAAGTATTGGATAGATACAAAGAACATACCAATAACGGCAATACCAGTAAAAAATACACCATTTAACCAAAGGTTTGCCCAAATACGGTTTGTCCAATCATAGTGTCCTTCAGGCTGATGTGAAACTGCACCTCCTGAAAGATGTGCCTCAGCTGCTTCATGTCCAGCCTTCGCTGCTTCATGTCCAGCGGCTGCCACTTCATGACCACCTGATTCTCCTTTTGAAAGAAGATAGATACCAATGATTGTTGCAACTAAACCTACAATAAAGGCAATTATAACACGACGTTTGCCTTCTGAAGTAAATTCAAAATGCTCTTCAACGTTTGCTGGGGAAAAATGTGAATGTCCCGCCATCTTGTTCTATTTTTAAATTAAATTGTAATACTATTGTTTTTGTAATTCGTGTACATAAAGTACAATTTTCCATCTGTTTTCAGAAGAAATTTGAGAACCGTGTGGCCACATTCGACCTTTACCATTGGTAATTACGTGGTAAATGTGTCCATCATTCATAGTTTTCAATGCATCTGAAGAATACACAGGTACTCCTTTATAAGCTTTACCCGCTAATCCATCTCCCTTTCCACCTTCTCCATGGCAATGTTGACAAAAACGCTCATACTGAACTTTTCCTAATTCAATGTTTTCAGGTGTTGCAGCAATAGGATTCTTCAAAGCAGCCTCAGAATAGGAAATACTATCATGTGGGATTGAACGAGAAATTAAATCTTGGTTCAATAAAGCTCTTTTTAAGCTATCTGCACCTGTAAATTTGTTTCTTGCTACTGTTCCTTTCACGGGAAGACGCATATTCATTCCGTACGGATTGATTGAATTTGTATCCCCTTCCGTTTGAGACATAGGCTCATAAGCAACAGAGTGGTACATATTAGGCGCAAATTCAGTTCCGGTATCATTTGGATCCGAACCACAAGAACTCAATATTCCTGCTACTAAACCTGCCACTATAAGGATTTTGCTATTTTTAACTAACATCGTCTTATATTTCTCTTGAACGTTTGTTCTGGTTTTATTTAACATTAACTTCTACAGCACCTGAGCTTTTTAAAGCTTTGGTAATTTCATCTTGACTCAATTTGTTTTTATCTAAATTGATCGCCATCACAAAACGGTCGTCTGTAATACGCACGTCTAATATTTCTGGTTTTGCACCTGGATATAATCCGTTTGAAATACAGAAAGTGATTACCATTCCAAAGGCTGTAAACAATACAGTACCTTCAAAAGTTACTGGAATCCAGTCAGGCAATGCAAAGAAATCTTTACCACCGATAATCATTGGCCAGTCAAATACCATCGTATAATTGATAAGTGTTTGAGCACAAACAAATCCCAAAAATCCAAACATAAATGCAGCAATTGGTAAACGTGTACGTGCATGACCAATGGCAGTATCTAAACCGTGGATTGGAAATGGAGTATAAACATCTTCGATTTTGATTCCTTTTGATTTTACCTCGCTAACTGCGTGTAAAACTTCATCCTCATCATCAAAAACTCCTAATATGTAATTACTTGTTGTAGAACTCATAATATTTTTATTTCTGAATGCTAAAAAACTTATTCTTCTGATTTAACTGCTTTTGCTGCTTTTTTCTTCACAGGGAAGTTTGTAGATACACCCTTCATCACCGACTTAACCTCTGCCATGTTTACAACTGGCAAGAATTTAGCGAACAAGAAGAATAATGTAAAGAACAAACCAAATGAGAAAATGTAATCACCAATATCATACATCGTTGGAGAGAACATAGCCCATGAAGATGGAATATAATCTCTGTGCAAGGAAGTAACAATAATTACAAAACGCTCAAACCACATACCAACGTTTACAACAATCGATAAGAAGAACGAAACCATTAAATTTGTACGGATCGACTTAAACCAGAACAATTGAGGAGAGATTACGTTACATGTCATCATCATCCAATATGCCCACCAATACGGACCAAACGCACGGTTAATAAATGCATAACTTTCATATTCCACCCCTGAATACCAAGCAATGAAAAACTCAGTTAAATATGCGATACCCACAATTGAACCCGTTACTGTGATAACGATGTTCATCATTTCGATATGCTCAATCGTAATGTAATCTTCTAATTTGAATACCACACGAGTGATCAACAATAAGGTTTGTACCATGGCAAAACCAGAGAAAATCGCACCCGCCACAAAGTACGGAGGGAAGATTGTGGTATGCCATCCAGGAATAACGGATGTTGCAAAGTCCATCGATACAATGGTATGTACAGATAGTACTAGTGGAGTAGAGATACCTGCTAAAATTAAGGACATGTACTCATAGCGAGCCCAAGTTTTGGAAGAACCAGTCCATCCTAAACTAAATAGGCCATACCAGAATTTTCTTGCTTTTGTAGTTGCTCTATCGCGAATGGTTGCCAAATCTGGCACTAAACCCATATACCAGAACAATAAGGATACGGATAAATAAGTAGAAATCGCAAATACGTCCCAAACCAATGGTGAGTTAAAGTTAACCCATAAAGAACCAAATGCATTTGGCAATGGTAATGCCCAATGTGCTAACCACGGACGACCCATGTGAGCCAAGATAAAGGATGCCGCACAAAGTACAGCGAAGATTGTCATGGCCTCTGCAGAACGGTTAATTGATGTTCTCCATTTTTGACGGAACAACAACAATACGGCAGAGATCAAAGTACCGGCGTGACCAATACCCACCCACCATACGAAGTTGGTGATATCCCAAGCCCAACCTACAGTTTTATTCAATCCCCAAACACCAATTCCTTGCCACCAAGTGTAAAACAAACAATACGCTCCATAAGCGAAGATGACACAAGAAACAGCAAAGGCGATTTTCCACTCCTTAGTTGGTTCTCCTTCAACCTGCTTACAAATATCGTGAGTAACATCTGAATAAGATTTGCCTCCGGTAACCAGGTGCTCTCTTATGGGTGATACAACGTGCGACATATATTCTTTTTATTTTAAGTTCTTAAATTGTAAATTATTCTTTGTGTGCTTTTGCAGCCTCTTTGTTTCTCACCTTCATCAAGTAAGAAATATTTGGCTTCACATTGATTTCTTCAATTACACCGTAAGCTCTTCCTTCTCTCTCTTCTGCCAACAACTTAGAAATAGCTGAATTCGGATCATTCATGTCACCAAATGTGATCGCATTTGTCGGACAAGATTGAGCACAAGCAATTTCAATCTCACCATCTACTGGTCTTCTCTTCTGCTTTTTAGCTGTTAACTTACCTTCTTGAATACGTTGAACACACATTGAACATTTTTCCATCACCCCACGAGAACGAACCGTCACATCTGGGTTAATCACCATACGTCCTAAATCGTTATTGAAATGGAAATCATACTCGTCTGTTTGGAAATAACGGAACCAGTTGAAACGACGAACTTTGTAAGGACAGTTATTTGCACAATAACGTGTACCAATACAACGGTTATAAGTCATCTGGTTCAATCCTTCCGATGAGTGAGTTGTTGCTAACACTGGACAAACAGTCTCACAAGGAGCATTGTTACAGTGTTGACACAACATTGGTTGGAATACAACCTCCGGATTATCAGAAGCAACTTCTAATCCTTTCAAATCTTCAACCTCTGCATCCGAAGAATAATAACGGTCGATACGCATCCAATGCATTTCACGACGATTAATTACCTCCTGACGACCTACTACTGGGACATTGTTTTCAGCTGAACATGAAACCACACAAGCTGAACAACCTGTACATGTATTCAAGTCAATCACCATTCCCCAAGCATGGTTATTATACTCATGGCCATTCCATAGAGAAATGTCCGTTGCTTTTTTCTTTCCTTCAGCAGTTAAAACTTCTGGAACAAAACGTCCAGACATTGGATTTTTAACAAACTCACCTAACACAGTTTCTTGAACTACTGCTTGACGAGCCATTACCGTTTGGTGTGTTTGTGTCTGTGCAATGGCCTTCTCTTCGCCAGTTGCACTTACAGAAACGCCCTTTGTACATGCGCCAACGCATGCACCATTTACTTCAGAAATAAATGGATAAGCATTAACACCTACTCCATTTGCTGATTTTCCAGCTTTCGTTCTACCATAACCAATGGCAATGGCAACAGTATCATTTGCTTGTCCTGGTTGAACCAAAACAGGTAAAGACACCTCTGTTCCATTTGCACTTACTTTTACCACATCCCCTTGCTTCAAGTTCAATTTGGTAGCAGTTGGTTGTGAAATAGACGCATAATTGTCCCAACAAGCCTTTGATACTGGCTCAGGGAACTCTTGTAACCATGGGTTGTTTGCTTGAGAACCCGTTCCCAAACCTACTTTTTCGTATATGGCTAATTCTAAATCAGATCCATTTGCATATGCTTTTGAAATGGCAGCGGCAGCTTCAGCTGTGTTAACAGCTGGGCTTGCAGCAGAAACTGCTGCATTGTCACCAAATACACCATCGTGTAAAGCAGTTTTCCATGCGACAGCGCCTGATTTAAGAATTGTTGATTCCCAGTTTCTTTCTAAATAAACGGAGTAATCTGTTGTATTACCAGCCCAAGTCAATAAACTTGTTTGCGCCTGACGTGTCTTGAAAATGGTTGAAATGGCTGGCTGTGTCAATGAATAGAATCCCGACTTAGGCTCAGCGTCGTTCCAAGATTCTAAGTAATGTGAATCTGGAGCATTGTATTGACATAATGAACCGGTTTCATCTGCGCGGTCATTTGTCGATAAAGAAAGTTCAACTTTTGCTAATGCAGCTCCTAATTTTGCACCCATTGGGTGATTATAAACTGGATTTGCATTGTAGAAAATTACTGCGGCAACTTTTCCTGCAGTTACTTCATTGATGAAGTTAGCCATTGCCATGTCGTTACCTTGACGGTAATTAACAGCAACAGCTGTATTTATTGTTGTACCATATGCACCAACTAAAGCATTTGTGGCAGCAACTATTTTTTGTACCTGTGGATCATTTGAACCAGCCACAATAATTGAAGCACCTTTACTAGCAACCAAATCCTTGGCAGCCTTCTCTAAATGATCAATTTTAACTGAACCTCCAGCTACGCCAGCGGCACCGGTTAATTTCGCTACTGCATTATATAAAGCTACTGCAACCAATCCCTCTTGAGACGGTTTGTAGGTAGCACGGTAGTCTGCATTTGCACCCGTATTCGACAAAATGGTTTCGAATTGGTAATGGCGAGACATCTCCTTCTTACCCTCTTTACCAGACCCAACACGACGAGTTACTGCCCATTGTGCAGCGAATTCAGTTGGTGAAACCCAAGTTCCCAAAAAGTCAGCCCCTAAGGAAACAATTGTTTTAGCCTTGCTAAAATCGATACTTGGGATAGATCCTCCGTGTGCTACAGCTAAACCGTAAGCAGGATTTGCATCGTAAACAACATGTTGAGTTGTTGGATATTTTGCTGCGAACTCAGCAATAACTTTCTTCGTAGTTGGAGAAAGGATGGTGTTAGAAACAATTCTAATTTGTCCGCCCTTAGCTGCAACCGCAGCTAATTTAGCCGTAAACTCCTTATCTAATTGGTTCCAATCCGTTGCTTTACCACCAATTTGAGGTCCTTTTAATTTCTCATTGTCATACAAGCTTAAGACAGATGCTTGCGCTCTTGCAGACAATGTACCCTTAGAAACTGGAGAAAGCTTATTTCCTTCAATCTTGATCGGACGACCTTCTCTTGTTTTTACTAAGATAGAAGCATATTCACCTCCATCCGTAAATGTTGACGCATACCAGTTGGCAATTGTTGGCTCAACATCTTCAGGTTTGTTTAAATAAGGAATGGTATTTTTAACCGGAGCCTCGCAAGCTGCTAATGATACAGCTGCAACACCAAATCCTAACATCTTTAAGAAATCACGACGGTGAGAACCTGTTCCATCTACTAATGAATCTCCTTTAGAATCATTTTCTGATGGCATGTTACCAAACTCGTTGTGGATATTCTTAACGAATGATGGATCATTAGTCAACTCCTCAATCCCTTTCCAATACCTCTTGTTCGAATTTTCCATATAATTTTTCTTATTCAGAATAATTTTGAATCGATTGTTAATCTATTAATAGTGACACTTAGAACATTCTAAACCACCAATGTTTTGTACTTTTAAAGGAGTTTTGCTCTCCTTATTGTGAACTTCAACTAGTTTGTCGTAGTACGCATTTCCTTTTGAATTAACGTCAGTCTGACGGTGACAGTCAATACACCATCCCATCGTTAATGTTGAACGTTGCTCAACAACTTCCATTTTTTCAATATCTCCGTGGCAATTCTTACATTCTAATCCACCTACATTTGTATGTTGAGAGTGATTAAAATAAGCCAAATCAGGAAGGTTATGAACACGTACCCACTGAATTGGCTCCTCATTTTCGATTG
This sequence comes from Bacteroidota bacterium, assembly GCA_041180785.1. GTDB lineage: Bacteria > Bacteroidota > Bacteroidia > Cytophagales > Spirosomataceae > Sandaracinomonas. The sequence continues at coordinate 9,682 of JBEGQV010000177.1, forward strand.
CACGATAAATCTTTTGAATTTCTGGCGACTCTCTCTTGATTGCGTTATGGCAATTCATACAGATGTTTGCCGATGGAACGTTAGCTCCTTTTCCTTCATAGACTCCTGTGTGGCAGTAGTTACAATTGATTTGATATTGTCCTGCGTGTAATTTATGAGAGAATTTAATCGGTTGCTCAGGCGCGTATCCTTGGTGAATACCTACTCCGTAAGCCGCATCAATAGTTGCCTTACCTCCAAATAACAAGATTAAAACAATGACACCCGTCTTTACCGCAGAATTTGCTGCCAATGCCTTCGCATTTTCCTGAATTCTTTTTAATAAAGGCGCTTCTTCTTGCCCTTCTGTACCCGACAATTTAGATAAGGTATTAACAATAGATAATAAAGCTACTAAAACCAATACCATGATAATCAATAAGCCAACTAACAAACCTTCCATCATACCACCAGAACTTTGTGCAGCAGGAGCAGCAGCACCCTCTGCTGGAGCAGCACCTGCAGCCGGAGCAGCTGGAGCAGCATTAGAAGCATCGATATACGCTACAATCCCTTTGATTTGATCGTCGGAAAAGTTTGGATAAGGAGTCATGGCTGCCTTATTAAACTTTGTGTATAAATCGTTTGCATACTTGTCGCCGGAAGCAATTACCGCTTGTGGATTGTGTACCCACTTGATAATCCAATCAATTGGACGACGCTCGCTAATTCCCTTTAAACCAGGACCCACCAATACTTCATCATTGGTGTTGTGACAAGCCGCACAGTTGTTTTTAAACAATGTTTCTCCCTCTGCAGCGTCTTGAGCAAACACTGTATTGCTAGCAAACAATATCGTCAGAGAAAAAATAAATGAAACGAGTGTTATTTTTCTGTTCAACATAATTATAGAATTCTCATTTTAATTCAGTCCGCAAAGCTACAAATCGAATTGTTTGTATGCAATTTATTTTTCATTGATTTTCAGGAAATTTTAAGAAATAAAGCCTTATTTAAAATATTTCTAAATAAAG